>JAKSDN010001203.1 GCA_022360075.1 Kiloniellales bacterium
CACTGCCGAACGACCGCCTCGGCTTCGCGGCCACCGACGACCGCAATGCTGGTCGGCGAGAGGAGACTCGAGAGGGCGTGGTGTGAGGACGGCCGGTCCACAGCGCTTCCCCCTCACCTAACCTCTCCCCCCACTGGGGGGAGAGGGATATGGAGGCTTGGCGAGGCGAAGAGCCGAGCCTTATCCGGAGCTGGGTGAGGCGGGGGTTGCCGCATGGCCGGTTCTGCCTTCTAACCACCCAGCGGCCGCAGCATGGCGCGGGAGATGATGTGACGCTGGATCTCGCTGGTACCTTCCCAGATCCGCTCGACCCGGGCGTCGCGCCAGATCCGCTCCAAAGGCAGGTCCGACATCAGGCCCATGCCGCCGTGGATCTGCAGCGCCTCGTCGGCAATGAAGGCGAGCGCCTCGGTCGCGGCCAGCTTGGCAAGGGCGGCGTCCATGTCGGTCATGCTGCCGCGATCGTGTTTCCAGGCCGCCTCGTAGGTCAGCAGCGACGCACTGCGCCGGCGCAGCTCCATGTCGGCAAGCTTGAAGCCGATGCCCTGGAAGCGCCCGATGGTCTGGCCGAACTGCTTGCGCGTCGCCCCATAGTCAGTGGCCAATTCCAATGCGCGGTCGCAACGGCCGAGGCAGATCGAGGCGACCTGCAGGCGGGTCGCGGCGAGCCATTCGTTGGCGACATCGAAGCCCTGGTCGACCTCGCCCAGGACCTGCGTCGCCGGCAAGCGGCAGTCGTCGAACTCCAGGATGAAGTTGTGATAGCCGCGGTGCGAAACGTTCTTGTAGCCCGGCCTGGTCGCGAAACCCGGCGTGTCGCGGTCGACCAGGAAGGCGGTGATCTTCTTGCGCGGGCCGCGCGGGCTCTCCTCGACGCCGCTGGCGGCGAAGAGGATGACGAAGTCCGCCAGGTCGGCATGGCTGATGAAGTGCTTGGTGCCGTTGATGACGAAGTCGTCGCCGTCGCGCTCGGCCCGGCAGGCCATGGCGCGCAGGTCGGAGCCGGCGCCGGGCTCGGTCATGGCCAGGCAGTCCACCTTCTCGCCGCGGATGGCGGGCAGCAGATAGCGCTCACGCTGCTCGCCTTTGCAGGCGAGCAGGATGTTGCTCGGCCGTCCGACGATGTACTGCAAGGCCATGCTCGCCCGGCCGAGCTCGCGATCGAGCAGGCAGAGCGTCACCGTATCGAGCCCGCCGCCGCCGAGTTCCGCCGGCATGTTCGCGGCGTAGAGGCCGAGCGTCAGGGCGCGGTCGCGGATCTGCGCGACCAGCGCGGGGCGGACCTCGTCGCTCTCCTCGACCTCCGCCTCGTGGGGATAGAGCTCTTCTTCCACGAAGCGGCGCAGCGTCTCGACCAGGAGGCTCCGCTCTTCGGTCAGGCCGAAGTCCATGGGGGGCCTCCAGGGGTGCAGCACTGTTCGCGATCTATCTGGTCCGCACCAATGAATCCCCTCAAGGGAGAGGGGCACAGATGTTGAGCTGTTGGCAATGACCGCGCCGTTGAATGCGGCGGAAACCTGACGTCGCCCAATCGTTCTGAAAGAACCATTGCCCCCCCTTTCAACTCTTCACCGGAATGCCGATGCGCCGTCCAGCCTGTTCCGGCTTCGGCAGCCCCGCCGGGGCCGCCGCGATTCGCCGCAGCCGCTCGAGCACCTCCGGCCGCGCGGCGCAGGTGCGGCCCGCGCGGCTGTCGACGTGGAGCATCATGTGCTCGGCGGTGGCCAGCAGGCGCTCGTCCTCGGCGTGGTACAGGGCGTGGAAGAGCTGCAGGCGCTTCTCGTCGAGATCGAGGATTTGGGTCGCCACGACCAGCGGCGCGCCGGGCCCGACTTCACCCAGGTGGCAGAGATGGCTCTCGACGGTGTAGTAGCTGAGCCCTTCCGCTAGATAGTCGGTATCGACGCCGACGTAGCGGTAGAGCGCGTCGGAGGCGTCGCCGAAGACCTGGAGATAGCGGCTCTCGGTCATGTGGCCGTTGTAGTCGATCCAGTCGGGCGCGACCCTTACTCGGTGCAGGCGCAGAGGCCTTGAAACATCGTCGTTGGTGCCGAGCACCCGCGGATGGCTTTGCTGGAAGAGCTGCGCTTCGTGGTCCCGAAGCACCGCGCCGGCGCCGTAATCGTTGGCGCGCAGGCCCTGGAGCACGGCGACCAGGCAATCGTCGCGCAGGCGTTCCAGCTCGGCGATCGAGCGGCCGCCGGCTTGCGCGTCCGACTGCACAGCGATGCGCGCGATCAGCTCGTCGGTCAGCTCCGGGCCTTCGAGCTTGGTCCAGGGCAGCTTCATGGCCGGGCCGAACTGCTCGAGGAAGTGGCGCATGCCGGCCTCGCCGCCGGCCAGGCGATAGCTCAGGAAGGAGCCCATGACACTCCAGCGCAGGCCGGGCCCGTAGCTGATCGCCTGGTCGATCTCGTCGGTCGTGGCGATGCCGTCGTTCACCAGGTGCAGCGACTCGCGCCAGACCGCCTCGAGCAGGCGGTCGGCGATGAAGGCATCGATCTCCTGGCGCACGTGCAAGGGGTGCATGCCGACCGAGCGGTAGAGCGCCATGGCACGCTCTTTGGTCTCGGGCGCGGTCTGGGCGCCGCCGACCACCTCCACCAGCGGCAGCAGGTAGACCGGGTTGAAGGGGTGGCCGACGCAGAGCCGCTCGGGCCCGGCGCAGTCGGCCTGGAGCCGGCTCGGCAGCAGACCGGAGGTCGAGGAGGCGATGATGACCTCCGGTCCGGCGGCTCGGCTCGCCTCGGCCAGCAGCGCGCATTTCAGGGCCTCGCGCTCGGGCGCGCTCTCCTGAATGAAGTCGGCCTCGGCGACGGCTTCAGCCACGTCGCTGGTGAAGCTGAGCGTTCCTTCCGGTCCGAGCGGCGCCAGAGTGAGTTTGCGGTAGGCCCTTCGCGCGTTCTCCAGCACGGCTTCGACCTTGCGTGCAACGTCCGGATCCGGATCGCAGACCACGACGTCGATGCCGTTGATCAGGAAACGCGCCGCCCAGCCGGCGCCGATCACGCCGCCGCCGAGCAGGGCGACCTTGCGCGGCTTGTCCATCGTCTTGGCCTCAGTTCGGCGCGGCGAGGCCGAGCTTGGCCCGGGTCTCAGCCGGGTTCAGGACCCGCACGCCCAGGCGCTGCAGGATCTCGCGTGCCCGCTCGACCAAGTGCTCGTTGGAGGCGAAGACGCCCTTGTCGAGATAGAGGTTGTCCTCCAGGCCGACGCGCACGTTTCCCCCGGCCAGCACCGAGGCCGCGACCCAGGGCATCTGCATGCGGCTGATCGCGAAGGAGCTCCAGATCGCGTCCGGCGGCAGCGTGTTGACCATGCCCATGAAAGTGTTGAGCTCGGCCGGCGCGCCATAGGGGATGCCCATGCAGAGCTGGATCATCGGCGCGCCCTCGATCAGGCCTTCCTCGATCAGCTGCTTGACGAACCAGAGATGGCCCGTGTCGAAGACTTCGAGCTCCGGCTTGACGCCCAGTTCGCGGATGCGCCGCGCCTTGGTGCGCAGCATGTCCGGGGTGTTGACGACGATGAAGTTGCCCTCGCCGAAGTTCATCGAGCCGCAGTCGAGCGTGCAGATCTCCGGCTTCAACGCTTCGACATGGGCCAGGCGCTCGAGCGGCCCGACCATGTCGGTGTCGCCTGCGACCGGCGGCAGCGGCGTCTCATTGGCGCCGAGGGTCACGTCGCCGCCCATGCCGGCGGTCAGGTTGACGATCACGTCGATGCCGCTGTCGCGCACCCGCTCCATCACCTCGCGGTAGAGCACGACCCGGCGGCTGCCCTTGCCGGTCTCGGGCTCGCGCACATGGATGTGGGCGATGGCCGCCCCCGCCTTTGCGGCCGAGATGGCGGCCTCGGCGATCTCCTGCGGCGTGGTCGGGATCGCCGGGTGGCGAGCGGTGGTGTCGCCCGCGCCGGTGACCGCGCAGGTGATGAAGGCTTCTGTGTTCATGGCGGCATCCTCTCCGGACGCGAAGCTTCGCAGTTGTTTTCTAGCGCGACATTGGTCAGCATAGATCATGTAATCCGACAGATAATTCATGTTTTCCGACAGTGGCCAACCTTCTCGATCCCGCCCCCGCGTCCGAGACCCAAAGCGTGGCCATCCTTTTGCTGCCGGCCTTCTCGAACCTGACCTTGGCGGCGGTCATGGAGCCGCTGCGCGCCGCCAACCGCGCCGCAGACCGGGCGCTCTACCGGCACAGCTTGCTCTCCGCCGACGGGGCGCCGGTGACCAGCAGCAGCGGGCTGCGTGTGGTGCCGGACCGGGCCATGGCCGAGCCCGGCGAACTCGACCTGCTCTGCGTCATCGCGAGCTTCGGTGTGAAGGATCATCTGCGCCGGCCGCTGCTCGACTGGCTGCGCCGTACAGCGCGGCGCAGCCGCGGGCTCGCGGGCCTGGAGTCCGGCGCCTACGCTCTGGCCGCCGCCGGCCTACTTGAGGGCTACCGCGCCACCACGCACTGGGAAGACCTGGAAGACTTCGCCGCCGCCTATCCCGGCATCGCGGTGGCGAACGAGCGCTTCGTGGTCGACCGCGACCGCGCCACCACCGGCGGCGCGATCCCGACGCTGGACCTGGTGCTGAACCTGATCCGTCATCAGCACGGCCTGCTGCTGGCGCTGGAGGTCGGCAGCACCTTCATCTACGAGCAGGACACGGCCCCGGCCGACCCGCAGCACATCGTTTCCCTCGGCGCCCTGCGCTGGCAGGAGCCGAAGCTCTCGGCGGCCATCGCCCTGATGGAGGACCATCTGGGCGAGCCCCTGCGCCTCGGCGAGATCGCCGCGCGGGTGGCGCTGAGCGAGCGCGGC
>JAKSDN010001149.1 GCA_022360075.1 Kiloniellales bacterium
ACCACCATCAGGCCGAGCTCGGCGGCGGCGCGTTGGAAGCCGGCCTTCACCGTGACGTTCTCCTCGGTGCAGGTCAGGCCGGAGAGGTAGGTCACGACCGGCACCGTCTCGCCGTCCAGCGCCGCCGGCGGCTTGAACAGGGAGAAGCGCATGGCGCCGCCGATCGAGGGTGCCTCGTGGCTGTAGACGCCTTGGACGCCGTCGAAGCACTTCTGCTCGCTGATGATGCTGAACTCGGCCATGGTTCCTCTCGTGGGCTAGAGTTGACAAGGCGGTCGTTGACTTTGCACGGCGGCGGCGAAGGCCTCGGCTTCCTCCCGGTAGAGTCCCCAGAACCCGAGGCTGTCGCTTTCGAAGGTTTGCTTCGTGACCGGCTTGGACACCAGTCTCCCGGCGAAGTGCAAGGGGACCGCCTGGCCGATGCGCGGCGCGAGGAAATCGCTCAACCGTGCTTGGCCGGCCACGCTGAGCGTCACCGTGACGAGCAGGCGCCGCTTCTCGCTCTCCTCTTCGCCGGGGTTGGGCGCCGGGACCTCGACTGCGGTGACCAGCTCCGACGACAGCACCAGTCTCTCCCGTTCCTCGCCAAGCATCACAAAGTCGTCGCTGCAGGCGAAGAAATCCCAGACCTGCCAGGCGGCCACGGCCAAGGCGGCGCAAGCCGTCGCGCCGAGCGCCGCCCAGAGGGCCCAGAGCTTCAATAGACCACGACGCTGCGGATCGACTCGCCCTCGTGCATCAGGTCAAAGGCCTTGTTGATCTCGTCCAGCGGCATCGTGTGGGTGATCAGGTCGTCGATGTTGATCTTGCCCTCCATGTACCAGTCGACGATCTTGGGCACGTCGGTGCGGCCCCGGGCGCCGCCGAAGGCAGTGCCGCGCCAGACCCGTCCCGTGACCAGCTGGAACGGCCGGGTGGCGATCTCCTGGCCGGCGCCGGCGACGCCGATGATGATCGACTCGCCCCAGCCCTTGTGGCAGCACTCCAGCGCCTGGCGCATGGTGTTGACGTTGCCGATGCACTCGAAGGAGTAGTCGGCGCCCCCCTTGGTGAGATCCACCAGGTAGGGGACCATATCCCCCTCCACCTCAGAGGGGTTGACGAAATGGGTCATGCCGAACTTCTCCGCCAGCTCCCGCTTACCGGGGTTCAGGTCCACCCCCACGATGATGTCCGCGCCCA
>JAKSDN010000420.1 GCA_022360075.1 Kiloniellales bacterium
CGATCGCCTGGGCTGCGGCGAGGCGGCGGTCGAGAAGGGCGTCACCTGGCAGATCGGCAAGGTCTTCGCCGGCGAAGACCTGCTCTACAGCTTCGACCTGCTGCCCGAGAGCGGGCATCAACGCCCGGCCTTCATCAATCTTCAGCAGTACCACCTCGAGCACTACATGGTGCAGCGCCTGCGCGCCTTGCAGGACGAGGGGTCACCGCTGAAGCTGCGCGGTCGCAACAAGGTCGTGGGTGTGGTGTCCGAGTCCGAGCAGGTGCGGGTCTCGGTCGAGACGCCTGACGGTGGTTATGAGCTCTCTTGCGACTGGCTGATCGTCTGCGACGGGGCCGCCTCGCCGGTGCGCGCCATGCTGGGCCTCGACTTCGTCGGCCGGGTCTTCGAGGACAATTTCCTGATCGCCGACGTGGTCATGGAGGCCGATTTCCCGACCGAGCGCTGGTTCTGGTTCGACCCGTCCTTCAACCGTGGTCAGTCCGCGTTGCTGCACAAGCAGCCGGACAAGGTCTGGCGCATCGACCTCCAGCTCGGCTGGGACATCGACAAGGAGGCCGAGAAGCAGCCGGAGAAAGTCGTGCCGCGCCTGAAAGCCATGCTCGGCGAGGACGCCCGCTTCGAGCTGGAGTGGATCAGCATCTACACCTTCCAGTGCCGGCGCATGGAGCAGTTCCGCCACGGGCGGGTGTTGTTCGCCGGCGACGCGGCGCACCAGGTCTCGCCCTTCGGCGCGCGCGGCGCGAACAGTGGGATCCAGGACACCGACAACTTGGCTTGGAAGCTCGCGCTGGTGCTCGACGGCAAGGCACCCGAGGCGCTGCTCGACAGCTACGACGCCGAGCGCGTGCCGGCGGCCGACGAGAACATCCTGAACTCGAGCCGCGCGACCGACTTCATCACGCCGAAGTCGCCGGTCAGCCGGATGTTCCGCGACGCGACGTTGGAACTCGCGGCGACCGCGCCCTTCGCGCGCAGCTTGGTGAACTCCGGACGCCTCAGCAAGCCGGCGGTCTACGACGGCTCGCCGCTCAACGGCCCGGATGCCGTAAGCCTGCCCGAGGCTCTGCGCCCCGGCGCCTCGGCGGCCGACGCGCCGCTCGCCGACGGCCGCTGGCTGCTGGAGGAGCTCGGCGATGGCTTCGTGCTGCTGGTCTTCAGCGACGGGATTGCGGTCACGGCCGAGGACCTCTCCGCCGCCGCCAGGGCGTTGGCCGGCGACGACATCCCGGTGGCGGTGAAGACCGTGTCGAAATCCGCGCAAGCCGCCGAGGCGGTCACCTCGCTGATCGATGCCGAGGGCTTGGCGACGCAGCGCTACGGCGCGGGCGGCGTCTACTTGATGCGCCCCGACCAGCACGTCGCCGCGCGCTTCACCCGCCTCGACGTCGAGGCGGTGCGCGCCGCCGTCCGCACCGCGACCGCTCAACCGGAGTCGTGACCATGGCCGCGCTGATCCTGACCCCGAACCTGCCCGACCCCGACGCCTTCTACGACCACCTGATCCGTTTGCACGAAGGCCGCAGCGAGGCCGAGAGCCACCGCATCAACGCCAAGCTGGTGCTCCTGCTCGCCAATCATGTCGGGGACCCGGAGGCGATCGAGGAGGCCTTTCGGGTTGCGGTAGGCGAGGGAGAAGAGGGGTAGGGCGTGCGGGGGCCAATATCCGTTCCAACATCACCCCGCCTCGTCATGCCTAATTCTGAAGCTGAAGTCATTGTGTTGCGATGCACGACCGCTGTGCGTCCTTCGAGACGCGCCCTGAAGGGCACTCCTCAGGATGAGGTCAATCGAGGATGGCATAAAGAACAGTCCTCATCCTGAGGAGCCCGCTTGAGCGGGCGTCTCGAAGGACGCAAGGTGGCCTTCCAAGCCGCCCATCGTTTTTTCGCAGGCCTGGGGCAATGGGATAGAGCTTGATCTGCCGGGCGTACTCAACCCTACTCATTATCGCTGACCTGAGCACCGGCACCGCGCACGCGGGACTCTTCGGTCGCCGGCACCAGGGTGCGCGCGGCCAGTTGCTCCAAGCGGTGCCAGGGCTCGTCGGGAACCTCCAGGCCGAGGTCGATTGCCCGCTGGTGGCGCTCGGCAAGGGCGCCTGAGGCTAGGAGCGGGGGTAAGCTCGACGGCTTAGATGGCCTTTCCGTGCAGCCTTCGATCGAAAGGCAAACAGTCCCGGCGTCCTCCACAGGTTGCCACGTCTCGCCGAATAGCGTCACGTGGCCCGGCGCTTCGATCTGGCCTGCCGCTGTGATTTCGGACAGAGTCCGGCCCCAACGCAGAGTCATGCTCACACCGCTCAGGGACGCTGCCATGGCCAGCAGCGTAAGGGGCGCGCGTGCGTCGTGGATCTCCAGGACGGACGACACTACGGGCTCGCGCCGTGCCTGCGCCGCGACCAGATCGACCAGCGCGCCGCTGAGCAGCAGCAGCGAACGGCCGCCGAGACTCGCGCGCCTTGCCGGCGCGGCCTCGTCTTGCCAAACCAAAGTTGGGTCTTCGCCGTGCTCGATCCGCTCGCCGAGCGCACGGGCGACGATCTCGATACCGGGCAGTTCCCGGCTCTGCAGCCAGGCGGCGATGGTGCCGCAGTCGCTGTCCACGCCCGGCGCCGCGCCGGCGCC
>JAKSDN010000375.1 GCA_022360075.1 Kiloniellales bacterium
CGGGCGCGGAAGCGTAGCGTCTCGCGTACGTGGGAGCGGAAGTCGGCCGGCACGACCTTGCCCCAGATCGAGTTGTAGCGATTGACCACGCCTTCCTGGTAGAGCGTCGCCCGGCCGCTGCCGGCATCGTAGCTGACGGCGACGAAGTACCAGATCTGCGGCATCAGCGGCACTTCCGCGGCGACGTAGTCCACCTCGGCGCCGTCGCCCAGCCAGAACTCCAGGATGCCCTTCTGATTGATACCCAGGCAGTAGCCCTGGTTCTCGGTCTGGTTCCAGCGGCCCATGATGGCGTGGCGCCGGCCCTGCCCGAAAAGGGTGGGATAGATGAAGGCAAAAAGCGTGATGCTGCCGTCGAGCGCGAGCTTGCTTTCGGGATCGGGCACCTGCAGGAATGAGCCGACCTGGGTGTACTGCTTCTCGACCGACCAGGTACCGTTCACGGGCGAAGGCAGCTCTTCCTCCTGGTAGCCGGGGCCGTCGGGGTGCTGGTCGCCGTGCAGGATGCGCACGAGCTGTGCCTCGGCCGTGTCGGTGCCGTCCGCCGTCACGTGGAAGGAGATCTCGTCGCCGGGCTTCACCGAGATCTTGTCGCAGTAACCGAAGAGCTTGACTTCCGCCATCGAGGAGTTTCCGCAGAATTAGGTGTCGCAGGTGTTTCCGTGCGCTTGCGCGCTAGCTTTCGAGCAGGTCCTGCACGCGCCGCAGGAACACGCCGCGATAGGCGTCCTCGACGGAGGGGTAGATCGTGTCTTCGACCAGGCGCGGCGCGACGCCCCGGTGCCCCGACAGGGCGACGATCCGGTAGGCCTTGAAAGGCTCGACCATCATCACCGCGTACTTGTCGTTCTGGGGCTGGCGCCTGAAGTAGTTGAGCAGCCGCTCCAGCGCCTCGCTGTGCTGGCCGAGCGGCTTCGACTTGAACTCCTCGATCACCTCGTCGGTCACGAGAGTCTTCAGGTAGTCGCGCTGCATCTTGTCGAAGCGCTTGAAGTAGATATCGTCCTTGTTCGCCGCCTCGGTGGCTTCTTCCGGCAACATCTCGCCTCCTTTCTCGGCGCGGCTCGAGCGAGCCTCGCTCTTCTTCTTGTCGCGCCAGGCGCGGAACTGCTTCTTGATGCCGAACAGCCCTTCGCGCAGGAACAGCACGACGAACAGCATCAGCAGGCCGATGAGCACCAGGCGCATGGGGCCCAGGTCGAGCATCACGCGATCGATGAAGACCACGATCAGGGTGCCGACCACCGCGCCTTCCGCGCGCCCCAGACCGCCGATCACCAGCATCGACAGGCCCAGCAGAACGGTGTCGAAGGAAAACAGGTTCGGCGACACGCCGCGGAAGTGAGAGGCGTAGAAGCCGCCGATGAAGCCGAGCGCGATCGAGGAGATCACGAAGACCTGGATGCGCGCCCAGCGGTAGTTCACGCCGGTCGCCTCGGCGAAGGCCTCGCGCTTTTCCGGCGCCATGCGCAGGACGCGGCCCAGCCGCTTGCCGTTGACGAAGCGGAACAGGGCGAGCGCCAGCAGCATGATCACGAAGGCCGCGTAGTAGCCGAGGCTGAGCTGGGTCAGCTCCGGCCACTCCAGGGGGATATAGCTGTCCGCGCCGTAGAGCCCGCCGGTGGCCGAGCCGAGCTCGCGCGACTGGATGACATAGACCCGGCAGAGCTCGACCACGCCCAGGGTGAGGAGGGCGTAGTAGAATCCGTCCAGTCGCGTGGCCGGGATGGCGATCACGACCCCGAAGATGAAACCGATCACACAGCCCGCAAAGGGTAGGAAGTACCACGGCAATCCGAAGGTGATGGACAGATAAGCCGCGCCGTAAGCCGCCGCGCCGACCACGGCGAAGCTCGCCAGCGAGTAGATGCCGGCGGTGCCGATGACCAGCATCCAGCAGAGGTTGATCGCCCCGTAGATGAAAAAGACGGCGCCGGCCGTCAGCAGCGAGCGCTCCTGTCCCTCCGGCATGATGAAGGGCAGCAGCGCCAGGACGATCAGGCCCATGAGCCACCAGATCGGCCGCTTGTCGACGATCGTCTTCTCGCGCCGCAGGGTCTTGGGATTGTACTCGCCGCGGATGCGCAGCAGCGTGCGCCGGGTCGGCCAATAACGCCAGCGCCACCACAGCCGGCCTCCGTGGCCGGGCCACTTGTAGTAGTAGCGCATGCGGCCGACGGGATGGGTCTCGACCTTGTAGCCCGTCGTCTCGCGCCAGACCTGCTCGGGGTCGCGGTAGGGGGCGATCGGGACCTCTTCGATCTCGCCGTCGCCGCGCCAGATCGAGGTCGGGTCCTTCCAGCTCCCGGCCGTATCCGCCACCTAAGCCTCCCGTGCCCGGTCGAGGATGCCGGCGATGCCGCGCGGCCGGAACAGCAGCACGACGATGATCAGCAGGAACTGCGTGATCAGCACGTACTGCCCGCCGAGGTAGCGGGCGGTGACGGCCTCGTTGAGGCCGAGGACAATGGCCGCGATCATGGCGCCCTGCACGCTGCCGAGGCCGCCCAGCAGAGCCACGGCGAGACCCTTGATCATCGGCGTGACGCCGCCGAAGGGATTGACGTAGTAGGTCTGCGCCAGCAGCACGGCCGCGAGACCGGCGAGGCCGCCGGTCACGGCCATGACGTAGAAGCCGGTCCGTCGGACCCCGATGCCGACCAGCGCGGCTGCGTTCGGGTTCATCATCATGGCGCGGATCTCGAGCCCGCGGCGGCTCGCGCGCATCCACATGAGGACCAGGGTCAGGAGGACGATGGCCGAGATCACGGTGCCGATCTTGTCCGCCGTCACGGCGAAGTCGCCGAGCTCGACCCGGCCATAGCCGAAGATCGCCGGCAGGCTCTTGTTGCGCGGGCCGAAGAAGGACAGCAGCGCCTGGGTGCCGATCAGGCTGATGGCCAGGGTCGCGATCATCCCGCGCACGGTGAAGTTGGGCTTGTCGTGGATCGGGATGAAGGCGAGAGCGCAGACGATCAGGCCGCCGACCATGCCGGTCGCGATTCCGGCGCCCATCACCAGCGCGCCGTTCATCGAGACGTACTGGGCGAAGCTCCAGGCCCCGTAGCCGGCGAAGGCGAAGATGAAGCCATAAGCCATGTTGATGAGGCCCAGGCTCGACCAGGTGATCGAAAGCCCGATGGCGAGCGTGCCGTAGATGCAGGTCAGCGTGATCGCGTTGACCAGGACGAAACCGAGATCCAAGGCTCAGGCCTCCCGCTTCCGCTGGTCGGCGAGCGACGTCGAGGCCTCGCCCTTGAGCTTGCCCACGTGCATGCCGATGACCCGGTCCACGCGGCCCTCGAGCAGGGCCACGTTCTGCTCGGCGATGATCATCGCCGCCTCGCCGAGCTCGAGCGACAGCAGCGCATCGAGCACGCCCTTGCCGATCTTGGGCGCCAGGCCGAGCGAGGGCTCGTCGATCAGGTAGAGCGAGGCCTCCGCCATCAGGCCGCGGCCGAGCGCGACCATGCGGCGCTCGCCGCCCGACAGCCGGCCCACGGGCTGCTTCAGGAGCTGCCGCAGCGGCGGGAAGATCGTCAGGATCTGCTCCTTGCGCTGCTTGCGGTCGCGCCAGGCCTGGGGCGTGAAGGCGCCGAGGTCGAGATGCTCCTCGACCGACAGGCCGTGGAAGATCTCGTCGCCCTGCGGCACCAGCGCCAGGCCCTTGCGCACGACCAGATGGGTATAGCGCCCCGGGCCCTGGCTGCGGGTGCGGCCGACCTCGCTGCCGTTCAACTTGATGGAGCCGCGCTGCCAGCCGGTGAGGCCCGCGATCGCCAGGAAGAGGGTCGACTTGCCGTGGCCGTTGAGGCCCACCAGGCCGACGCATTCGCCGGCCTTCACGACCAGGTCGAGGTCGTGGATCACCCGCAGCGGGCCGTAGCCGGCGGACAGGCCCTTGACCTCGAGCACGGCGCGCTCGGGAGCTGCGGCCATCGCCTGTCTTGTAGTGGAGGCGAGCATCGCTCAGCGCGCGCCGCCGACGGCCGCCGAGGACCTGGGGGTCGCGGCCCTATTCATCCTGCAACGAGCCTTCCTCGACGTTCTCGAAATAGGCGGCGTGAACCTTCGGATCGTCGAGCACGTCGGCCAGAAGCCCCTCGCTGATGGTCTCGCCCGCGTCCATCACCAAGACCCGGTCGGCGATGGTCTCGAGGAGCTCGATCCGGTGCTCGACGATGATGACGGCCAGGCTCATCTCCTTGGAGAAGATCCGGATCAGGTCGTCCAGCTCGTCGACTTCCGAGTTGATCAGGCCGGCTGCCGGCTCGTCGAGCAGCAACAGCTTCGGCCGCCGCATGAGCAGGCAGGCGAGAATGAGCTTGCGGCGGTGCAGCGTGTCGAGCTGTGCCGTCGGCATGTCCTCGTCGATATCCAGACGCACCAGCTCGCTGCCCCATTCCGCATGGTGCCGGGTCAGGTAGGGGCGATAGGCCTGGCGCGCGGCCTTCAACGTCTCGGCGACGGTGAGCTCGTCGGGCACGACGGGAGTCTGATAGGTGCGGCCGATGCCCAGCCGGGCGCGCGCATGCAGCGGCATGTCGGTGATGGCCTGTCCCTCGAAGCGGACCTCGCCGGCCTTGGGCGCCATGCGACCGCTGAACACCTCGAACAGGCTGGTCTTGCCGGCGCCGTTGGGGCCGATGATGCCGAGCACCTCGCCCGAGCGCACCTCGAGCGAGATTTCGCGCAGGATCTCGCGCCCGCCGAGGTCGAGGCCGATGCCGCTGCACGAGAAAAGCGGCGGCTCGGACGAGCGCCGGTCTCGCCCGAGGCTCGTCCCGCCGCTCGCCGTCTGGCTCTCCGCTTGGCCTGCTAGATCCATGGCCAGGGACGCAGTGCGGATTCCTTCAGGGCGTCCGGATAGATGATCTTGTGCTCGCCGTCCTGAACCTGGACGTAGAGCTGGCCCATGCCCTTCTCGAGCTCCATCGCCTCAACCGGGCGGCCGTTCGGCGGATAGTGGGCGCACTCCTGCCACTCGTTGTTCATGTCGTAGAGGCCGCAGACGCCGCGATAGGCGTTCGTGCGGACCCAGTCGTTGACCTCCTTGAACTTGTTGGGGTCGCCGACCGCTTCCCAGGCCGCCTTGAGGATGTAGACCGTGTCGTAGGCGTTGCCGGTGTAGACCAGGCCCATGACGCCCGGGAAGCGCTTCTGGTACTTCTCGCGGAACTCGCGTCCCTTCTCGTCGGCGTAGACGCCGAGCACGGTCGACCAGACGAAGCCTTCGGCGGCCGGTCCGGCCAGCTCGAGGAACTCCGGCTGCGAGGGCCCGTACTGCATGTAGACCAGCGCGCCTTCCAGCGGGTCGGCGCGGAACTGCTTGCAGAAAGCGGCGTACTCGGCGGCGACCCAGTGATTGATCATCACCATGCCGGCGCCGGTCTGCTTGATCTCGCGGATCACCGGGCCCCAGTCCTGCACCGGGAACTGGATGTCGGTGACCTTGACGATCTCGAAGTTACTGTCGGGGACGACCTCGGTGAGCGCCCGCGAGATCGTCTGATTGTAGGCGATCTGTTCCTGGACCAGGTGGATGCCCATGTTCTTGGGCTCCCAGAGGCCGCGGTCGACCATATCCTGCAGGAAGATCGGCATGGTGTAGCCGTAGTGCACCTCCGACGGATCGGTCTGGAAGCAGTTGCTGTAGCGCTCGGGGTTCTTGCGCACCTGCTCGGTGTAGTCGCGCTGGGTCACGCCCCAGAGGAAGGGGCAGCCGTAGCTCACCGTCGCGTCGGCGGTCGGGATCGGCACCAGCGTGAAGGCCGTGGTGATCGCATGGACCTTGGCGTCGACCAGCTTGCGGATCGAGATCTGGCAACTCTCGGGCGATAGCGGATCGACGTCGACCACCTGAAGTTTGAGCTCGCGCCCCAGGATGCCGCCGGCGGCATTGACCTCCTCCATCGCCAAGGTGGCGCCGTTCAAATGGTCGGCGTGGTCGGCGACGCCGGCGGCGGCGGTCTGTGCGGTGGGCATCCCAAGGACGATCGGCTCGGCGGCCAGCGCCGAGTAGCGTGACACCCAGGGCAGCGGCAGGCTGGAGGCGGCGACGCCGGCGGTCGCGCCGGCGAGGACGGTACGGCGATGGATTTTCCGGCGTGGTTTGCGTTGTGTCATTTCGTCTCTGCTCCCTTACCGGCGAGCGCCGCGGTTCTCGTTTCGGCCGGCCTTGGTCCGGCAGCCTTGGAACCGTCGGCGCGTCGCGTTGGACGACAAGCCTGACAGTAGCCTAGTGAATCGAGCGAGAGGCGTCTTTCGGCCAAGTGCACCTTGTTTGTCGTCAAGATGCACCGATGAGGCTCTGTAGTTGTGCTCTGGGCTCGACTTCACGGCTAAGTCGTTGCAAAATTGTAATACAGGGAGGCGGACCGAAATCGGTCCCACGGGGGCGAATGCTGGACAATCCCATTCGCAAGTACTTCTCCACGGCCGGCTTGGCGCCGGAGCGCAGCTTGGCGGCGTGGCGGGATTTCATGGCCGAGGTCTACTATCGGGTGGACGTCACGCCGCGATGCCGTGATCGCTTGAGCGGCGAGCTCGAAGAGGTCGTGCTCAGCGACATCGGCCTTTCCAACTTCAAGTCCGACGAACAGCGCGTCTTCCGCTACCGCAACGGCGCGCTGCAAGACGACGACGACAACTTCGTGCTGATCTTCCCGACCCGCCAAAGCCTGTTCTTCGACCAGCGCGGCTGCACCGGCTTCATCGAGCCGGGCGGCGTGGTCATGCTGCGCTCTTCGGAGTACTACGAGGCCTCTTGTCCGGATGGCTTCGAGAACATCACCATCAAGATCCCGGCGGCGCTGATGGAGGCGCACGTATCGGGCATCAACGACTATTGCGCGAAACCGCGTCTACCCAACCCGGCGCTGGCGCCGATGGTCCGCGACATGGCCAAGCATGCCATCGTCTCGGCCGAGAGCCTCGCCCCGGAACAGCAACAGAGGCTGGCCAACTCGCTCATGGAGCTGGTGGCGCTGCTGCTCGACGATTGCGAGGACGACGGCGTGCGCTGCGTCGACGATTGGACCGTCATGGATCGCCGCCTACGCGAGGTCTGCCGCCACATCGAGGACAACATCGCCGACTGCGGCTTGGCGCCGGCTTCGGTCGCGGCAGCGCACGGCATTTCGCTGCGCTATCTCCACAAGCTCTTCCATCGCCAAGGGATCAGCTTCGGTCGCTGGGTCCTGGAGGCGCGCCTGAGAAACGCCCGGCGGCTCATCCAGACCGACTGGCAGCGCCGCCGTACGCTCCAGGAGATCGCCTTCGCCAGCGGGTTCGCCACCCAGTCGCACTTCTCCAGCCGCTACAGGGCGCGCTATCAGGAGACGCCCAGCCAGACGCGTGAGGCCGTCGGCCAAAGGAGCTGAGCGGCACAGGCACGGTCGCGGGGACGAGCACGGCCTTCAGGCGAGGTCTGCCAGGAAGGCCTCCAGCAGTGGATTGTACTCTTCCGGCCGCTCCAAGAAGGGCGCGTGGCCGCAACCCTCGATCACCTGGACCTGGCCGCGCCAGAGATTGGCGTAGTCGAGCGTGTCGAAGTAGGTGAGATCCATGAAGGGCTCGTCCGAGCCCTGGATGATCGCGAGCGGCTTGGGCCAGCTTGCCACGCTTCGGATCTGCGGCTTCAGGCGGCTGGCCGGGTCGAGGAAGTCGGCGAACATGCATTGCCGCGCGCGCCCGTCGGTGCGCCTGACGGCTTCGACCAGCTCGGCCGAGGCGGGCTTGGTCAGGCTGTAGATGTAGCGTGCGAAGGTTTGGACCTGCTCCTCGCTGAAGTCTTCGGTGCCGGCGAAGGCCAGCTCCGGGATCTGGGCGAAGGCCACGTTCACCTCCTCGGCGCCGGGGCCGGCCGGTGGCGTGCCGGTGATGACAAGCCCGCGGATGCCCGGCAGCAGGTGCGTCATCTCGATGCCGATGTGACCGCCCAACGACCAGCCGAGGAAGGCCGGATCGGCGATGTCCAAGGACGCGAGCACGTCGGCGGCGGCCTCGGCGTAGGCGGGCATGTTGTAGCTGCGGCCGGGATCGCCGGCATCCGCCGCCTCGCCATGGCCCGGAAGGTCCATCGCGACGAGCCGGTGCCGCTCCGCGAGCGGGCCCTCGAACTGACCTTCGAACACCAGGCTGCACGACGAGTTCCCGTGGATGAAGAAGACGGCCGGCCCCTGACCCTCCGTATCGCGTATGGCGACGGCTCCGTGCCTCGTTTCGATGTTTCTGGTTTGTCGGAACTGCACGTCGATCACTCCTTGCTCGCACTGTCTCGTTTCTGGGTTTGCGTGGTTTCTGCGATGGGCAGAGAGCTCGGGACTAGGGCAGGAACTGCTCCCGGATGATTCGCTGCTCGAGGTTGTGCTCGGCATCGAACAGGAGGTGCAGGGAGATCGCAGGTTCCTCGCGCACCTCGACCCACTCCACGTCGCGCACTTCCGTGTAGTCGGCCGTGGCGCTGGCCGGCCGCTTACCGCTGTCGAGGATCTCGAAGCCGACGACCGCCGTGTTGTGGAGCAGCGCGCCACGCCAGCGCCGGGGGCGGAAGGCGCTGATCGGCGTCAGGGCGAGCAGCGGCGCGCCGATCGGCACGATCGGGCCGTGGGCGGAAAGATTGTAGGCCGTGCTGCCGGCCGGGGTCGCCAACAGCACGCCGTCGCAGACCAGCTCGTCGAGCTGCACGACGCCGTCGACGTGAATGCGGATCGTCGCGGCCTGGCGGCTCTGGCGCAGCAGGGATACCTCGTTGATCGCCAGGGCCTGGGTCCGTTCGCCGTCGCTGCAGCGCGCCTCCATGCGCAGGGGATGCAAGGTCACGGCTTCGGCCTTGCGCAAGCGCGCCGGCAGATCCTCCTCGCGGTATTGGTTCATGAGGAAGCCGACGGTGCCGCGGTTCATGCCGTAGATCGGCACGCCCCGTTCGAGGTGGGCGTGCAGCGTCTCCAGCATCAGCCCGTCGCCGCCGAGCGCGACGATGACATCGGCGGCCTCCGGCCCGGTCCCGTCGTAGCGCGCGACCAAGGTCTCGCGCGCCTCCTGCGCCTCCGGCGTGTCGGCCGCGACGAAAGCGATCTTCAGATCCGCCATCGGTCCGCTTCCAAGCCTTCCCTGTCGTGCCCCTGCGGCGCGGCGAGTATAGCCTCTGTCCGCACCGGCGCCAGACCGGCCGTTGCCTTCGGCTGGCCCGCGGCGCCGGCCGGTTGTCAAAGCCGTGGCCGTGCCGCAAGCTCCGGCTCTTTCACCGGCAGGGAGAGGCGGTCATGGCCAAGCGGCGAAGCGGGATCCTGAGCATCGCGATACTCGGTCTTTCGATGCACCTCGGCGACCCGCTGTTCGCGGCCGATCGCTACATCGGCTACTACTATCCGGAGCCGACATCCGAGACCTATGTCGCGCGTTCGCGCACGATGGAAGAGGCGGACCGGACGCTTCGCATCGGCTTCGTCACGGGCATCACGCAGCAGCTTCTGTCGCGCCCCTATCCGCCCACGGCCGCGATCTATGCCAAGGGCGGGGAGGCCCAGAAGCTCATCATCGTCGCGCTGGAGGACGGCCGGATCGATACGATCTTTCGGGCGCGCGCGATCTTCGCGAACTTGACCGCCGTCTCGCGCGGCATGCCGATCATGCAGGAGCTCGGCGTGCAGGACTGGTTCACCTTCTTCGACTTGGCGAAGATGCTCGGCTTCACCCACATCACGATCTCGAACGGGCGCGATTTCGCCCATCAAGTCATCCTCAACTAGATCGCCC
>JAKSDN010001479.1 GCA_022360075.1 Kiloniellales bacterium
GGTCGGCCTGCTCCTGGCCACGCTCACCACCCTGCTGGCCAACGTCCTGGCCGACTTGATCTACGCCTGGCTCGACCCGAGGATCTCCTACCGGTGAGCGGCGCGCCCACGGACTACCGGCTTTCGGCCGAGGCCGCCCTGGCCGGTGGGCCGCCGCAGTCGATGCGGGCGATCCTCTGGCGCCGCTTCCTGGAGCACCGCCTGGCGGTCGGCAGCGGCCTCGTCCTGTTGCTGTTGATCGCCGCCGCCCTGGCCGCGCCCCTGGTCGAGACTGTGCTGGGGCTGGACCCCAACCGGGTCGATCTGCTCGGCCGCTTCCAGCCGCCCTCGGCCGAGCACCCCTTGGGGACGGACGAGCTCGGTCGCGACCTGCTGCTGCGCCTGCTCTACGGCGGCCAGGTCTCGCTCCTGGTCGGCCTCGCCGCCGCGGTCTGCGCGGCCGTGATCGGCACGGCGGTCGGCCTCGTGGCCGGCTACTACGGCGGCGCGCTCGACGCCTTCCTCATGCGCCTGGCCGACGGCGTGATCGCCCTGCCCCTCTTGCCCTTGCTGATCGTGCTGGCCGCGGTCGATCTCACCAAGCTCGGCCTGCCGGAGACGCTGGCCAACGCCGAGGAGGCCAGCCTCTACCGCATCGTGCTTCTGATCGCCTTGGTCGGCTGGACCACCGTCGCCCGTCTGGTGCGCGGGGCCACGCTCTCCCTGCGCACCCGCGAGTTCGTGCGCGCCGCCGAGGCCATGGGCGCGAGCGCGGGGCGGATCATGGCGGTGCACATCCTGCCCAACGCGGTCTCGCCGGTGATCGTGGCCACCACCCTTTCGGTCGGCAACGTGATCCTGCTGGAATCGGTCCTGAGCTTCCTGGGCCTCGGAATCCAGCCGCCGATCGCCTCCTGGGGCAACATGCTGACCAACGCTCAGGAGCTGATCTGGTCGGCACCGGCCCTGGCGATCTACCCGGGATTGCTGATCTTCGTGACTGTCATCGCCTTCAATTTCCTGGGCGACGGGCTGCAGGACGCGCTCGACCCGCGCGCCGTTCGCCGCTAAAGCCTGATCGAGAATTCTGCTATTCCAAACAACGGCTTAGAAATGAAACCCTCAATTCTTGTCATTGCCGGACTTGATCCGGCAATCCAGGCTGCGCTTGACCCAGTCGTTGTTCTGGATCACCGGGTCGAGCCCGGTGATGACAGGCAAGCTGTTGCAAGCGGTTGAGCGCAAGAGGTTCCTTTGGAGTTGGACTCATAGAAGTGCTGCTGATATCTGCCCTTAACCAGACCTTATCGCCGATCTCGTAACAAAGGCGTGAGAATTCCACGCAGTTCAGGCGACCCAAACTGGGTTATGACTA
>JAKSDN010000582.1 GCA_022360075.1 Kiloniellales bacterium
CCTTCCGATCATCGAGCGCGTTGCACGAACCGCCTGCTCGCTCATACCCGCGCTTGGACGCCTCCGCATTCTACGCCACTGGGCCGGCATCATGGACATGACCATGGATGGCAGCCCCATCATATGCCAATCACCGATTGACGGCCTCTTCATCAATGGTGGCTGGTGCTATGGCGGGTTCAAGACTATTCCCGCTTCCGGTTGGTGCTACGCCCATACCATAGCCACAGGCCGGCCACATGCGCTTAACGCAGCCTATGACCTGGAGCGTTTCAGCCGGGGCTTGCTCATGGAAGAGAAGGCCTACGGGCCGATCCCGAACCTGCATTGACGGAACCGGCGAAGTGATTCTAATCGACTGCCCATGGTGCGGGCCACGAAACCACGATGAGTTCTCGTACTATGGAGACGCGAGCGTCGAACGACCGAGCGGCGTAGATCCTGACTCCGAAACTGCCTGGTTGGACTACGTGTATCGTCGCGATAATCCGCGTGGCGAGCATTCGGAGTATTGGCAGCACATCGCCGGCTGTCGGGCATGGCTCAAGGTTCGGCGGAACACGGTCACTCACGAGGTGATCCAGGTCACCATCGCGGATAGCCGCTTTGCCGTGACGAAGCGATGACCGACCAACCCTTCCGCCTGCCCGACGAGGGGGACATCCAACGCTCGAATCCCCTGCGCTTCCGCTTTAACGGCCGAGAGCTGACGGGTTACCAAGGCGATACGCTGGCTTCGGCACTCCTTGCAAACGGTGTGCGTCTCGTCGGTCGTAGCTTCAAGTACCATAGGCCGCGTGGAATCCTTACCGCCGGGCCAGAGGAACCCAATGCACTGGTACGGCTGGGGCAAGGCGCGATGGCGGAGCCCAATACGCCTGCCACCATGATCGAGCTCTTCGAGGGGCTTGTTGCCGAAAGCCAAAATGCTTGGCCGACCGTCCGACTGGATGTCATGGCCCTCAACGATATGGTCTCTCCCCTGATACCAGCCGGCTTCTACTACAAGACGTTCATGTGGCCAGCCGCCTTCTGGGAGCCGATTTACGAAAAACTGATCCGCAGGGCCGCCGGCCTAGGCCGACCGAACCAAGAGGCCGATCCCGACCGCTACGACAAGTGCCATGCCCACTGCGACGTCCTCGTGGTCGGCAGCGGTCCGGCAGGCTTGGCCGCTGCCCTTGCAGCCGCCCGAAGCGGCGCCCGCGTCATACTCGCGGACGAGCGGCCGGAACTCGGCGGATCGCTGAACTGGGACAAACGGGAGATCGACAGCCGGCCCGCCAGGCACTGGAGCCAAGCGTTAGTCGAGCAGCTCCGCATCATGCCGGATGTGCGCTTGCTTCCACGCACTACTGTTTTCGGCTACTACGACCATAACATGCTCGGAGCCTTGGAGCGGGTTGCCGATCATTTGCCGACACGGGCCGAAGCCCTTCCACGTCAGCGCTATTGGATGATCCGTGCAGGTCGCGTGGTGATAGCGACCGGTGCGATCGAGCGCCCCCTGGTCTTCGCCGACAACGACCGACCCGGTGTGATGCTCGCCTCCGCAGCGAGGGCCTACGTTAGTCAGTACGGAGTGAAACCGGGAAAAAGAGCGGTGGTTTTCACGAACAATGACGATGCCTACCGCACCGCACTGGACCTTGAGCGAGTTGGCGTCGAGATCGCTGCCGTCGTTGACACGCGACCAAATGCCGGCCGCGAAGCCACGGCGCGATTGGAGGATCGTGGCGTGCCGCAGCTATGCAAACACGCGATCATCCGATCGATCGGCCGAGGAGCTGTCAAGGCGGCCCTTGTGGCACCACTGGGCAGCGATGGAACGCCCGGCCCGGCCCGGCACCTCGACTGCGACCTGATTGCGGTTTCCGGTGGGTGGGATCCCTGCACCCACCTGCACTGCCAAGCAGGCGGCAATGCGGCCTATCGAGAGGACATTGCAGCCTTCGTCCCCGGACCGGCCGCTCAGGCCGGCAAGACGGTCGGTGCGGCGAACGGCACCTTTTCCCTGGCTGCCTGCATCGCGGAAGGCTACGCGGCTGGAGCCGATGCGGCGGCACTCTGCGGCCGGCCGAAGCCTGAGGCGCAAGCGTCACTCGCGACGGATGACGAGGACGAAGCACCCATTCAAGCCTTTCGGCGCGCGCCCAGTGCCAAAGATGGACGCCGCAAGATGTTCGTCGACCTTCAAGGCGACGTGACTGAAGCGGATATAAATCTTGCCGCACGAGAGGGTTATCGCTCCGTCGAGCATTTGAAGCGTTACACCACCCAAGGAATGTGGACCGATCAAGGCAAGACCGGCAACGTGAACGCCCTCGCCCGCCTCTCCGAGATCCGCACGGATCCGATCCAGCAAGTGGGCACGACCCGATTTCGTCCACCCTATACCCCCGTCGCCATCTCTGCCTTTGTGGGATCGCGGACCGGCCTCAACTACCGGGCCATTCGCCGTACCCCACTTCACGACTGGCACATGACGCAAGGCGCCGTCATGCAGACCACCGGACTTTGGATGCGGTCGAACTGCTATCCCCGCCCAGGAGAGGATATTGACGACACCATAAGCCGCGAGGTGTTAGCGGTGCGCGGCGGCGTCGGCCTCGCCGACACATCGACGCTGGGCAAGATCTCGATACAAGGGCCCGATGCCGCCGAATTCTTGGATCGGGTTTACTGCAACGGCTGGAAGACACTGAAACCGGGCCGGACTCGTTTCGGCCTTATGCTCCGCGAGGACGGCATCGTCTTCGACGACGGGACCACGTCTTGTCTTGCCGAGAACGACTATCATATGACGACAAGCACGGCGCATGCCGCAGCCGTGCTTTCTCACCTCGAGTTCTGCATTCAATGCCTGTGGCCCAACCTCAGGGTCCGCGCCTTGTCGGTTACCGACCAGTGGGCCGTTGTCAACCTGGCGGGGCCTCGAGCGCGCCAGGTGTTGGAACAGGTCATCGACGATGAAGATGTGAGCAACGACGCACTCCCCTACCTCGGCGTGGCGGACGTCACATTAAGGGGCATCCCGGCCAGGATCTTTCGCATAAGCTATTCAGGCGAACTGTCCTATGAAATCAACGTGCCCGCGGGCTATGCCGTGCACGCCTGGAAGGGGCTGATCGCCGCCGGTCGGCCCTATGGCATCACCCCCTTCGGGGCCGGTGCCATGACCGTGATGCGCGTCGAGAAGGGCCGTGTCTCCAGCCAGGAGTTGGATGGCCGTGTGACAGCCGGCGATCTCGGCATGGGCCATCTTATGAGCACAAAGAAGGACTTTATCGGCCGGCGCCTAGCCCACAGGCCAGCACTGACCGACCCCTCGCGCCATTCCCTTGTCGGCTTCATTCCGGTCGAACCTGGCACAATGCTTCGGTCCGGAGCCCAAATAGTCGAGCAGGATCCACCTGCCAAGCCGACATGGCCCTGCGGCCATGTCAGCAGCGCGGTCTTCAGCCCGAACTTGGGGCATTGGGTCGCCCTCGGCTTCCTCTCCGGTGGCCTCGAACGCAAAGGGCAAAGGCTCTTCGCAGCCTTCCCGCTCAAGGATGAGATCGTCCCCGTCGAAGTTGTCGATCCTGTCTTCCTTGACCGAGAAGGAAAGCGCCTCCATGCATGAGTCATTGAATCGTCAATCCGCGCTCGCTGAACAGCTCGGCGGCGTCGGCGGTACAAGGGCCCAACAACAAGCCGGTGTAACAATCATCGAGCGACGGTCTCTGCAAATCGCCGAAGTCGCTTTCTTTGCACCACCGTCGGCGTCGGAAAAGCGCGCTCTTGCGGAAGCTTCCGGCACTTATTTCCCGGAACAGCCGGGTTCGACATCAACTTTGAACAAGAGCTCTCTGCTCTGCCTCGGGCATAGCCGTTGGCTGATTGTCACACAGGGCACATTGGCCATGGGCTTCCTGAACGATCTGCTTCGAGGAACCGCCGCAATCTCGGACCTGAGCCACGCTCGCTCCGTGCTTCGACTATCGGGAGGCCCGGCACGCGATTGGCTTGCTCGGAAGGTGGCGATCGACCTGCATGAAAGGGCCTTCCCACCGGGTAGTTGTGCACAGACCGCAATCGAAGAAATCAATGTTCTCGTCCACTTCGTTGACGCAACGCCGAACTATGACCTCTACGTTGATCGCAGCTCCGCGGTGGCGTTTTGGGACTTGTTGAAAGCTTCGCCCATGGCGTGACGCACACATGGAACTTTCATAACGGCCGATTGTCTTACGGGTGTCTTGATCGAGGGAGAACGGCGGGATCGCAACCTGCTACAGAGGAATCATGCAGTTATCGACTCTGCGAGGCGTTGGAACATGGCAGCAAGAACACGTACACGAAACACGCGACGACGGCGGGACTCTGCCGCGAACCAGCAAGCAAGCTGGAAGATCCCAGAACGATCGCTCAATCCCCTCGAGATTTTGGACGGCGAGCAGATAGCAAGTCTACACCGGAAATCCCTTGAGCTTCTTCAGGACTTCGGCATCGAGCTGTTGAACGAACAGGCACTGGCCCTTGTGGAGCGCGCTGGCGCGAGGGTGGATCACGCCTCGATGCGAGCGCGCTTTCCAAAGGACCTCGTTGAAGAGGTCGTAAGCTGGGCGCCCAAATCCTTCGTCGTACAGGCCCGCAATCCCGAGCGCTACTTGCCAATAGGCGGAGACCACGTGGTCTACGTCACTGTATCCAGTGCACCGAACGCATCGGATCTGGATATCGGTCGCCGCCCCGGGAATTTCCAGGACTTTGAGAACTTGGTCAAAGTCGCCCAATCGCTGAACGTGGTCCATTCGATCGGGGGATATCCGGTAGAGCCAATCGACGTTCCCGCCAACGTGCGCCACCTGGATTGCTTACGCTCCATCCTCATGCTGTCGGACAAGGTTCCACGTGCCTACGCCTTGGGCAGGACGAGAATCCGAGACGGAATAGAGATGGCCAAAATCGCGCATGGGCTGGAAGGAGATACTGAAGAGCTGGTGCCGATACTGATCACCAACATCAGCGTCA
>JAKSDN010000591.1 GCA_022360075.1 Kiloniellales bacterium
CCCACCGGGCGACACCGCGGCCCTGTTGGTCATCGATGTCCAGAACGACTTTTGTCCTGGCGGCGCCCTCGCGGTGCCCGAGGGCGACCAGGTCGTGCCGGTCATCAATCGCCTGGCCGGGGCCTTCCGCGACGTTCTCATGACCCAGGACTGGCATCCGAGCGGACACCATTCCTTCGCCTCCTCGCATCCGGGGCGCCAGCCCTTCGAGACCGTGGAGCTCGACTATGGCGCGCAGGTGCTCTGGCCGGATCACTGCGTGCAGGGCAGCGCGGGCGCGGCCTTCCATCCGGCGCTCGACCTGCCGCAAGCCGAGCTCGTCATTCGCAAGGGCTTCCGGCGCGAGATCGATTCCTACTCGGCCTTCTACGAGAACGATCACAAGACGCCGACGGGGCTCAGCGGCTATCTGCGCAGCCGCGGGCTCTCGCGGCTCTTCCTGGCCGGCCTGGCGACCGACTTCTGCGTGCACTTCTCGGCCGTGGACGCGGCGCGCGAAGGCTTCGCCGTCACCGTGATCGAGGACGCCTGCCGGGCGATCGACCTCGACGGCTCGCTCGAAGCGGCCCAGCGGGCCATGCGCGAGGCCGGCGTGGCCATGGTCCGGTCCGAGGCCCTTTGCCCGTGAGCGCGGCCGCTGGGACCGGCGAGCCGGCCGTGACCCAGATCCTGCGGGCCGCGCTGCTGCCGCTTGCCGCCCGCCGTCAGACGATCACCTATCGGGAGCTGGCGGCTTTGGCCGGCATTCGGCCGCCGCACAGCATCCATAAGGTCACCCTGGGTCTCGAAGCGCTCCTGCGCGAGGATCACGATGCCGGCCGGCCCCTGCTTGCGGCGCTGGCGACCAGCCGCGCTACAGGCGGCCTGCCGGGCCGCGGGTTCTTCGAACTCCTGCGGTCTTTGGCGTGTTACCAAGGCCCGGATTCGGGCGTCGAAGCATCGGCCTTTCACCGCGCCGAGCTGGAGCGTGTCTGGCATTATTGGGGCGCCGTGGCCGGTGGATCGGCGACCGAGGCGCCGCGCGGCGGCGCTTGATCTCAAAGCCGGCGGGCCGCATAACCGTAACGGCCTGTTATGGAGAGGGATTTATGGCTGCGCTCCGCTCCGCCTCGACGGAGCCGATCTCTGGGGCGGCCGAGGCCCGCTTGTCGACCCGCCGCGATCGCGACTGCCTGGTGCTCGGCTTGAGCGGTCGCTGGGTCACCGCCACCGTCGCTGCCTCGGACAAGGCCCTCGCGGCGCTGCGGATCGACGGCGCGGCGCGCGCCCGCATCGAGCTGGACGGCCTGGAGAGCCTCGACACCGCCGGCGCCCTGTTGATCCAGCGCACCGCCAAGCAGCTCGAGAGTGACGGCTTGAGGGTCGAGGTCAAGGGCGCCTCGGCCCCCCAGAGCGCTCTACTCGAGACCGTGCGCAGCCACGACATCCCCTGCCCGCCGCCCCCCGAGGCCGAGAACTTCGTCGTTTCGGTCCTGATTCGCCTAGGCCAAGGGGCCTACCGCTTTCGCGACGAGGCCAGCGGCCTGCTGAGCTTCCTTGGCCTCTCCGTCATCGCGCTCGGCCGCACTTTGGCCGATCCGCGGCGGCTGCGCCTGACCGCGCTGGTCAGCCACATGGAGCAGGCCGGCCTCAATGCCATGCCGATCGTCGGCCTCCTGTCCTTCCTGATCGGGGTGGTCCTGGCCTACCAG
>JAKSDN010000084.1 GCA_022360075.1 Kiloniellales bacterium
AAGTTCGAGATCAAGGGCCGCGACGCCCCGCGCCTGATCGAGATGCTCTACACCAACCGCTTTACCACGCTGAAGACCGGGATGGGCCGCTACGGGATCATGCTGTCGGAGGACGGCCTGATCCTCGACGACGGCGTCACCTTCAAGCTGGGCGAGAACCACTATCTCATGTCGACCTCGACCGCCCATGCCGGCGAGGTCGAGCGCCACATGGAACACTTCCTCCAGGTCGAACGGCCGGACTGGCAGGTCTGGATCACGCCGATCACCTCGCAATGGGCCAACGCCACAGTCTGCGGTCCGCAGGCGCGCGACGTCATGGCGGCCTTGGGCGGCGACATCGATCTCTCGCCCGACGCCTTTCCCTTCATGGCCCTGCGCGAGGGTCGGATCGCGGGCTTCCCGGCAAGGCTCTGCCGGGTCAGCTTCACCGGTGAGCTGAGCTTCGAGATCAACGTGCGCAGCCGCGACTCGGCCGCGCTCTGGGACCGCATCATGACGGTCGGCAAGCCCTTCGGCCTGATCCCGATCGGCTCGGAGGCCAACCACGTCCTGCGCGTCGAGAAAGGCTTCCTGTCGCTGGGCCACGAGGTCGATGGAACCGCAGACCCCTACGACCTCGGCTTGGGATGGATCATGTCCAAGAAAAAGGACGACTTCATCGGCAAGCGCGCGGTGGAGATCCGCCGGTCCAGTAGTCAGGCACGGCGCGAGCTGGTTGGGCTATTGACCGAGGACCCAACGCGGCTGGTCACGGAAGGCGCACCCCTCACCCCCGACGGCCGCAAGGCGCCCTCCGAGGGATTCGTCAGCGCCAGCGTCTGGAGCGTTGTCCGCGAGCGATCCGTCGCCCTCGGCCTGCTGACTGACGGCCGGGCACGGATCGGAGAGACAGCCTACGTCCGCCTGAAGGACGAGGTGGTGCCTGCCGAGATCACCGCGCCCTGCTTCCACGACTCCGAAGGCAAGCGGCTGAGATCCTGAGATGAGCTACGACGTCACAATACGGCGGCTGGCGCCTCCTGCGCTCCTAGATCTGCGGGGCAAGACCGAGACCGTATCGAGGTGGCTGGCGGGCGTTGGACTCGCAATGCCGGAAACACCGAACACCGCCGTCCGAGCGGGTGACCAGGAGCTGTGCTGGCTCGGGCCGGACCACTGGATCCTGCGCGCGCCGATCGACACCGAAGAGACGCTTCTTCAAACGTTGAAGACGGTCGACCTACCGCCGGATGTCAGCCAAGTCCTGGTCACAGACGCTTATGCCTTTTTCGAGATCTCTGGACCGGATGCCGGGCAAGTCCTCGCGATCGCCTGCCCGATCGATCTAGATTCCAGCGTCTTCCCGCTGGACGGCGTCACCTTTACCGAGGCCTTCGGGTTGAAAGCGCTCATCGTCAGGCGCGACAACGGCGTCGAGCTTGCCGTCGAGCGCAGCTTCGGCAATATGACGGCCGACTATCTGGACCGCGTGACACGCGCCTGACGCGGCCCCGCCCCGGAACCAACCCGATCCTTGCCTCCAAAACCGCTCAACGGAGCCATGCCATGCCCAAGCAGCACATCCACAAGTACGAGACCCGCTACCACGCCAGGGCCGTCTACTCGAAGGCGATCCGGGCCAGTGGCGACTTCCTGTTCCTGCAAGGTCAAGTGGGCGTCGACGAGAACGGTACGCTGATCGGGCCGGGCGATCCTGGCCTGCAGGCGCATCAAGCCTGCCGCAACATCAAGCAGTTCGTCGAGGAGGCCGGCGGTAGCCTGACGGACATCTGTAAGCTCACGGTCTACGTCACCGACATCGCCTATCGTCCTGCGGTCTACGCCGCGATCAACGAGTGGTTCGAAGGCGTCCACCACTGCAGCACAGGCGTGGTCGTGAGCGGCCTCGCCGATCCCGCCTTCCTGGTCGAGATCGATGCGATGGGCGTCATCGACTGAAGTACCGCGGAGACAGAGAGCTAAATGGGTGAGAGCCAGATGGATCTGGAAACGCCTCGCCAATTGGGAAGTGTCCGGGTTTCCGAAGCTATCGCACGCCGCAAGCCCGTTTGACGGCGGTCGCGATCGGACTGGCCGGATCGAGATACTGGTCCATGATGTTGAAGTGGTGATAGCCGGGAAGAACATGAACTTCCGGATCATGGCCGTGAACGCGCAAATGCCGCGAATAGTCGAAGCTCTGCTCCACCCACGCCCAGGGTTCCCGGCCGCCGGCGAAGATCCAGACCGGGCATGGAGATCGTGGCGGCAGTGAAAGCGCGTTGTTGCGCGCGACGATGTCGTCGTCGAGTTTCAGGTCATCGGCGACACTGATATGCCGGGCCGGCTCCGGATCATAGATGCCGCTGATGACCACCGCGCCCTTGACCGGGTGTGTTTGCAGCCCGCGCGCGGCCCAATCGGTCGCCAGCGCCATCGCGCAAAGATGCGCTCCAGCCGAATTGCCCGAGATGCTGATCGCTTCCGGGTCACCGCCGTACTCTCCGATGTTGCGATGGCACCATGCGATCGCGGCGAGCGCGGAGGCCGTGACGCCGTCGAGCGTGGCCTGGGGGCACAGGTCGTAGTTGGCGACCACCAGCGTTACACCGCGTTGAACGAGATCGCGCGCGATGAAGGCGAAGTTCTCCTTGTCCTGGGCCCGCCAATAGCCACCGTGAAAGAAGATATGCACCGGTGATTCTTGCGCTGCGGGAAAGATATCGACGCTGTGCAGCGCCCCCTCGCCGTACCGGACATCGAGATACGCGTTCATGACGTTCCGGCAAACGCGGCTGACCGCGGTCCGAAAGGTCTGAAACGAGGAGAAGTCCGCGACCGAGTTCTGTGGGTTATAGTGATACTCGCGCTCTTCGGCGCTCATGGACTGCCAGGTCTTCATCGTCAGTCGCCCGCAAAGAAGGGTTCGGCAACGCCTTTGGCGCCAGTCCCGGTCACCGCGAACAGACTGCCAGCCAAGGGTTGCTCGCGCAGAGCGGCCTCGTCGAGGAAGCGCCGGCTTGTCACGACATAGAGAACATCGAGATCCGGCCCCCCGAACGTGCACATGGTCGGGTGTTTGACCGGCAGCTCGATGCGCCTGTCCAAGCGTCCCCTGGCGTCGAAGCAGCAAATCGAGCCGTCGTGGATCATCGCGCACCAGTAATTGCCGTCACGGTCCACGGTCGCGCCGTCGACTCTGCCTACCATGTCGTCGGTCCGGAAGAAATCGCGCTTGCCGGCCACATGGCCGGTCTCGATGTCATAGTCATAGGCGTAGACCACCAGGGCCCGCGTATCGGCGAAATACATCGTCTCGTCGTCGGGACTCCAAGCCAGGCCGTTCGAGACCGTGATGCCGTCGTCCAGGCGGTGGGTCGACCAATCCGGATCGAGACGCCACAGGACCCCCGCGCCGGGCGCGAAGTTCCGATCCATCGTACCCACGAGATAACGGCCGCGCCGATCGCATTTTCCATCGTTGAAGATGACATCGGGGCCGGGTTGAGGATTGACGACCGGGTCCACCGCGACCGGATCGAGCGACACCCGGCAGAACCCCGATTGCAGTCCGGCAACGATCCCGCCACTTCGGTCAAAAACCAGCGAGCCGATGATCTCCGGCATCTTCCACGACTGCACGCCGCCGGTCGCCGGATCGTACCGGCGGATCATTGGGCCGTAAGCGTCGACCCAGTACAAACGGCCCTCGGCAGGATTCCAGATAACGCCCTCGCCCAGATTATCCTTGGTCTGCGCCACGCAGGTGATGTCCATTCTCTGATCCCTAGTGATCGCCGGTATCCTGGAGGCTTCGGCCGACAAGGATGACGGCCAGCGAGGCGACGATGAGCGCCAGCCCCGGAAACAGCGCCATCCACGGCGCGATCAGCAGGTAGTCCTTGCTTTCCTGCAGGCTGGCGCCCCAATCCGGGGTCGGCGGCTGCACGCCAAGCCCCAGGAAGCCGAGAGCCGCCTGCACCTGGAGCGCCAGGGGAAACAGGATGATGTATTGGGTGGCGATAGCGGGGACGACATTGGGCAGCATGTGACGCAACAGCACGCGATCATGACCGGCGCCGAGCGCCTGCGCGGCCTCGACGTAGGGCTTGGCGCTTTCGACCATCGTCGTCGAGCGCGCGGCCCGAAAGAAAAGCGGCAGATAGACGACCGACAGTGCCAGGACCAGATAACCGACGTTGGAGCCCAGGATGCCGGTGATCATGACGCCGAGAAAGATCGGCGGAAAACTCAGAATCACCTCGATCAACTGGCCCGAGGAGATGTCCGTCCAGCCCCTGGCATAGCCGGCCAAGGAGCCGGTCAAACCGCCGACGATCGCGGACAGGAGCAAGGAGCCCGAAACGATGCCCAACGTGGTCCTGGCGCCGTGCACCACGCGCGCAAAGACGTCGCGTCCGACGTGGTCCGTACCGAACCAATGGTCGCCGGAAGGCGCCCGCAGCGCGTTCGCGACATCGATCGCCTCGGGCGGGTGGGTCGCGAACATCCCCGGCGCGGCAACCACGACCAGCAGCACGGCGATCATCGCGCCCCCGGTCGCAAGACCCGGTCGGGACCCGAGATGAACAATGGCGGGCGGGTTCACGTCCTCAGCCTCGGATCGATTGCCCGATAGAGCAGATCGACAAAGAGATTGACGAAGATTGCCGAGACGAGAACCGTCAGTAGTGCGCCTTGGACAACCGGAAAGTCCCTTGCGTTCAGAGCATTGACCAGCAAACGGCCCAGCCCGGGCAGTCCGAAGATGGATTCGATAACGACGACGCCGCCCAGAATCTGGATGAAGATCAATCCCATGAAGGTCGACAGCGGCACCAGGATGTTGCGCAGGACATGGCGCAGCAGGACCCGATGCATCGGCATGCCGCGGGCGCGGGCGGCACGCACATAGTCCTGCCCCAGCGCCGCTACGACATGCTGGCGGACAAACTGCGCGTAGGCCGCGATCTGCAGGAAGGCCAAACTCAATATGGGCAGCATTAAGATGATCAGGTTTTCCGTAATCGAACGGAGGGGAGACACGTAGATCGTCGGGGGGGACCATCCCAAGAGTTCGGACACGCCGAACAGCAACATCAGACCGATCCAGAAGACCGGCGTCGCCAGTGCAACGACGTTGAACGACTGAACCACCGTGTCCAACGCGCTGCCTGGCCGGCGGCCGACGATGAGGCCTAGCGGCACGCCGAGGAACGCGGAAAGCACCAGCACCAGGAAAGCCAGTTGCAGGGAAACCAGGAACGCCGATGCGACGAGGCCGGCGACCGGCGCGCCCAAGCGCCAGGACACACCAAGGTCGCCGCGCAGCACACGCCCCAGCCAATCGAGATACTGGATATGAACCGGTTCGTCCAAGCCGAAGAACCGCCTAAGAACCGCCTCGCCTTCGCTGCCGCCCAACTGCCCCATCATCTGCTCGACGATGTCGCCGGGCACGGCACGAACCATCGCGAACACGACAATGCTTGCCAGGAACAACGTGATGAGCGACGCCGCCAATCGGCGAAGGACGAACGGCCCCATGACGAAAGGGTCAGACGTCCAGCCAGGTCTTTACGAGGCCGAAGTGCCAACCGATCGGATGCATGCGGTGGTTCCTGACTTTGTTGGAAACCACGATCAAATGGTCGGCACCGAACAGCATGATTGTCGGCACGCTTTCCGCAAGGCGCATCTGAAACCGGTCATAGATGGACTTGCGCTCTTCATAGGTCAGCGCCGCTCGACCCCGATCGAGCAGTGCGCTGGCGACGTCGTCGTTCCAGTTCCGGAAGTCAGCGCCCTCCGGCTGCTTGCGGAAATGACGGTAGTAGAGGATGTTGGGGTCGGGCGGCGTCCCCCAATCATTGAGCGTAAAGCCCATCTGACGCGACCGGAAGTTGGTCAGCCAGGTGCCGAGATCGACACGGTTGATGTTCGCCCTTATGCCGCCGGCCGCCAACTGCTGGACCAAGGTCAGGGCCGCCGGCTCCATCCACTCGTAGCCAATGATCGTCGTCAGATCGATGTCGAAGCCGTCAGGATGGCCGGCTTCCGTCAGGAGCGCCTTCGCGCGTTCCACATCCACGGCCTGGTTTGGCAGCAGCTCGATGGCGACGCCCCAGCGCTCTTGCATGCCTGGAACCATGGTGCCGAGCCTCTGCCCGTAGCCGGCGATCCCCGCCTGCATGACGGCATCGCGGTCGATGAGGAGGGCGATGGCCCGGCGGACACGCTCGTCCGCCAGAGGGCCGTGCGCACAGTCGAGATCGAGCGTCTTCTGGTTGAGGGAGATCGAACGCTGCACGGTCAGCCCCTCGGCCCCTTCCAACTGCCGTGCATCCTGAGGCCGAACCAGGACCGCCATGTCGACGCGGCCGTTCTTCACCGCGACCAGCATGCCGGCACTGTTCGGGATGAAGTTGACGACGATCTCGTCAAGGTACGGCAGTCCAGGCTGCCAGTAGTCGGGGTTGCGCTCCATTCGGATGAAGCTGTTCTGCCGGAACTCCGCCATGCGGAAGGGGCCCGTGCCAACACTGGAGCCGTTCAGCAGAGCCCGAGCGTTCGGCCGGTCGTACCAGCCGCGCGGAATCGGCGATGCGTTGCGGTGGGTTAGCGTAATGAGAAAGGCCGAGTTCGGCCCTTTCAGCGTCACTCTGACAACATGCGTGTCCAAGACCTCGACCTGCTGCACGTCGGCGAAATCCCGCGCGCCGATGGTGCCGTTTTCCGGATCGCGCATGTAGTCCAGGCTGTACTTGACGTCCTCGGCCTCGAACGGCTCGCCAATGTGAAAGGTCACCCCCTTGCGCAGATTGAACGTATAGACCGTCGCGTCCGGCGATATCTCCCAGCTCTCGGCGAGCAGCGGGTGCGGGTTGCCCGCCGGGTCGGCATAGACGAGCGTCTGGTACATCAAAACGGCAATGAAGTTCACCGCCTCGCCGGCCTGGTGATAGATGTCCATGGAGGGTGGCTCGATCAACGAACCGACGACAAGCCGGCCACCGCTTTTCGCCTTCGGGTCGGCCGCGCCGTAGAGGATCTCATCGCCGGCGAGCGCCGGCCGGGAAGCCAATGATGCATCCAGCAAACCTGCGAGCGGCGCAAGCGCGACACCCTTGAGCAGAGTTCTTCTATAGATCTCAGACATTGGCTCCTCCGTTCGGTCCGTTGGCCTGTCGAACACAGTCGACGACAATGTCGCTTGGCGAAAAGCGCGGCACGAAACCCGTCTCGGCCGCCATGCGTTCGGACGAGACCAAAGGGTAGAGCGTTTCCGCCTCGACTCTCGAAAGGCGCACATCGAGGCCCGGGCGCAGATGCGTCACTACGTCAACGATTTCCCCGATACGCGTCGCGCCGCCGTTGACGTGGTAGATCGCCGACAATGGCTCCGGCCTTAGGCACAGACGGAGAAACGCGGCGGCCACGTCCTCCACATGGACGATGTCGAAGGCCTGCGAGCCCCAGCTCAATTCCACCGGCCCGTCCTCCGGCCGATGCGCGAACAGCCGCTTGAGCGGATCAAGGACGCCGGAATAGGGATGCCGCGGCCCCAAGACCAGGGTCGGACGCACCGCGGCGATATCCATACCCATCACATCATGGGCATAGGTGGAGATCTGCTCGGCCATTGCTTTGGTCAGTCCATATATGTTGCACGGCCGTGCGATCGCGCACTCGTCGACGGTCGCGTTTATCTCTCCGGCCGCCCGTCCGAGCGCGACCGTCGAGCTCGACCAAACAATCCTTGGCACGTCATGTTCCAAGGCGGATTCGACGACATTTCTCAGGCCATCGACATTGACCGCGAATGCAGCGTCCCGGTCCGCCTCGGCCGATATCGCAAGACCGGTGGAAGGCCGGCTGAACGCGGCAAGAGAGACGATCGCATGGGGCTCGACGCGTTTAATCGCCTCCGAAAGCGCAACCCGGTCGGTGACGGATCCGGCGATGAGCTCGATGTCGTCGCCCAACGCACCGCGATCGGCGGCGAGATCAATAGCGGTGACGGCGATACCGTGACGCCGAAAGGCAGCGACGACGGCCCGTCCGATGAAACCACAGGCACCAATGACAAGAACCCGTCGGACCATCGGCCATCCCTATCCCGCCGGCCGAAGCGTAAGGTCGTCGCGGATACAGGCCGTCGCCCGGCCATCGCCCTTCGGTCTCAGTGTCATCGGAGCGTGCCGGCAATCGGCGATCGCGTAGGGGCAGCGCGGATGGAAGACACACCCCGACGGAGGCGCCATCGGATTGGGGGGCTCCCCAGAAAGGGCGATTTTGCGCCTCTTCTTGTTCCCCGGATGACTGGGCATCGCGTCCAGAAGGGCTTCGGTGTAAGGGTGGGCGGGGGCGCCGAAAACCTCGTCGCTCGCGCCTGTCTCGACCAGATGGCCCAGATAGAGGACGGCGATTCGCCCCGCCAACTGATGAACGACGCGCAGATCGTGGCTGATGAACAGCATCGCCAGATCGGCTTTTTCCTGAAGCGCCTTCAGGAGATCGATGATCTCGGCTTGGATGGACACGTCCAACGCCGAAACCGGCTCGTCGGCAACGATCATGCGCGGCTCGACGGAAAGGGCACGCGCGATGGCCAC
>JAKSDN010000785.1 GCA_022360075.1 Kiloniellales bacterium
GACAGCTACAATGCGCGGGTCAGAGACTTCACGCCCTTCACGCCGCTGTTCAACATAACCGGCCAGCCGGCCGCCTCGATCCCCTTGCATTGGAACGCCGCGGGCCTGCCGATCGGCATCCAGCTCGCCGCCCGCTATGGCGACGAGGCGACGCTGTTCCGTGTGGCAAGCCAGCTCGAGGCCGCGGCGCCCTGGTTCGACCGGCGGCCTTCGCTCGACACCGTCTAGTCGGCGGCCTCGCTTTCCTTTGCCGCCGTGATCAGCCCGTAGGTCTGGGGCTGGCGGTGCAGGGCGAGGTCGAAGATGTGGTCCTTGATCTCCCGGCAACGGTCGAGGTCGCAGTCGAAGACGATGACCTCGTCCTCGAGGCTGCGGCACTGGGCGACGATCTCGCCCGTGGGCGCGATGATCGCGCTGCCGCCGATCAGGTCGCTGCCCTCCTCGCGTCCGGCCTTGGCCACGCCCACGACCCAAGTGCCGTTCTGGTAGGCACCGGCCTGCATGACGAGATGATTGTGGAAGTCCTGCAGATGGTCTTGATCGGGCATAGGCGGATAGTGGACCGGCGTGTTGTAGCCCAGCAGCACCATCTCGACGCCCTGCAGCCCCATGACGCGGAAGGTCTCCGGCCAGCGGCGGTCGTTGCAGATGCACATGCCCATGACGCCGCCGAAGGCCTGGAACACCGGAAAGCCGAGGTCGCCGACATCGAAGTAGCGCTTCTCCAGATGCTGGAACGGCCGCCAGGGCTCGGGCTCGGCATGGCCGGGCAGATGCACCTTGCGGTACTTGCCGACGATCTCGCCCACCTGGTCGACCAGGATCGAAGTATTGAAGTGACGCGGGCGGCCGGCCACTTCGGTCAGCTCCGCGTAGCCGAGATAGAAGCCGATGCCGAGTTCCCGCGCCGCCTCGAACAGCGGCCGCGTCGCCTCGTTCGGCATCTCGCGCTCGAAGAAGACGTCGATTTCGGCCTCGTCTTCGAAGATCCAGCGCGGGAAGAAGCTGGTCAGCGCCAGCTCCGGGAAAACGACGAGCTGCGCCCCGCGGCCCTTGGCCTCGCGCATCATCTCGAGCATCCGTGCCACGGCGGAAGCGCGCGGCTCGGCCCGGGCGATCGGGCCCAACTGCGCAGCGGCGACGGTCAGCCGGCGGGTCATGATGTCACCGCTGCGGCGCGGACGGCCGCTGCCGGCCGGCCGACGATCGCCTCGTAGATCGCCGGATCGGTATCGCCCTCCGTGCCGATCACAAGGACACGGCTGTCCGCGCTCAAGCCAAGCAAGGCTCGCGCCGCTTCGTCTTTGCCGGCGGCGAGCAAGGCGGCTAGCCCGGCCACGGCGGACTCACCGGCGACGAGCGGCCGGTCATGACCGCCATCGGCCAGTCGCCGCATGCAAGCTTCAGCCTTCGCGTCGGGCAATGTCATGACCGCATCCGTACCGCTTTCCAGGATCCGCCAAGCTAAGAGCGAAACCTCGCCGCAGGCAAGCCCGGCCATCACGGTGTCCAGCTCGCCCGCCACGGCGGTTGGCCGTCCGGCCGCGAGACTGTCCCACCAGCAGGCCGCGCGCTCCGGGTCGACCAGGACCGTCTTGGGCCGACCCGCACCGAAGCGGCGCCAGAAGACTGCGCAAACGGCTGCCGCCATGCCGCCGACGCCAGTTTGCAGGAAGAGATGCGTGGGCGGTTCCGCAAGCTGCTCCAGCACCTCCGCCGCCATCACCGAATAGCCGGCCATCACATCGCGCGGGATCGTCATGTAGCCTTCGTAGGAGGTGTCGGAGACCACGAACCAGCCGTTGCGGCTCGCGGCCTCCTGCGCCGCACGCACGCTGTCGTCGTAGTTGCCTTCGACCCGTACGACCTCGGCGCCGAAACGCTCGATCGCCTGCTTGCGTGACTCGCTCACCGTGGCATGGACGAAGATCACGCAGCGACAGCCGAAGCGCTGCGCGCCCCAGGCGACGGAACGCCCATGGTTGCCGTCGGTCGCGCAGCACACCGTGATCTCGGAGACGATGGGTCGCGTGCCCGCATCGTCCAGAGCGTCCGCCGACAGCGGCTCGTCCCGCTCCAGCCGTCGTGCGGCCTCCGCCATCAGCAGTCTCGCCACGGCGTAAGCACCGCCGAGGGCTTTGAAGCTGCCGAGCCCGAAGCGCTCGGACTCGTCCTTGTAGTGGATAGAGCCGACCCCGGCTTCTTCGGCGAGCTGAGTCAGAGAAACCAACGGCGTTGGCGCGTAGCCCGGCCAAGAGGTCAAAGAGCGCCGCGCGGCCTCTTCGTCGGCGGCCGAGAGCACGGCGTCCTGTTCGGGGCCATAGGGCGCGTCCGGACGGGCCTGGCTATTGCGTGCAAGACGGAAGTCCGGGCGGGCGAGGGGCACTTCGGCGACATGGCGCATGCACGAAGCTTAGAGCGTTTCGCGATCTTACGAAACTAACCCCACTCCACCCGACCACCCGACGCCGATATCCAAGTGTAAGTCTGCGGGATGAAAGCAGCTCTCCCGCCGGGGCCGACGATTGCGGAGCCGAACCTGAACGCTTGTTTCGTTTCTTTGGTCGGCTTCGCGGACGCCCCCACCCTAGCCCTGCCCACAAGGGGGAGGGAATTACGCTATGAATCGGCTCCCTATCTCCCTCCCCCTTGATGGGGGCGCGGCGCAGCCGCGGGACCGCATGTCGACGAGGTGGGCGTGACGACGCCGCAGGCGTCACAAGAATAAGAGCGACCGGGCGGGAGCCTTCGCCCACTCAATCCGACCGCAACAGGCTCCAGCACATCGCGTCGGCCTAGCCCGCCGGCTCCAGTCGATAAAGGCCGCCGTCCGACTCGTCGGTCAGCAGATAGAGCAGGCCGTCGGGCCCTTGGCGCACGTCGCGGATGCGCCGGCCCCAGTCCTCCAGCAGCCGCTCCTGCTCGACCACGCGCCCGTCGTCGATTCGCAAGCGCGCGAGATGCTCGCCCGAAAGCGCGCCGACGAAGAGATCGCCGCGCCAGTTCGGAAAAGCCTCGCCATCGTAGAAGGCCAGGCCCGAAGGGGAGATCGAGGGCACCCAATAGGTCACGGGCTGCGCCAGGCCAGGCCGCTCGGTACCTTCGCCGATCGAACCGCCGATGTACTCCCGGCCGTAGGTGATGACCGGCCAGCCGTAGTTGACACCGGCCTCGACCCGGTTGAGCTCATCGCCGCCGCGCGGCCCATGCTCCACGGTCCAGAGCGTCCCGTCGGCGCGGAAGGCCATGCCCTGCTGGTTGCGATGGCCGAGCGAGAAGACCGCGGCCTCGGCGCCGGCCTGGCCGACGAAGGGATTGTCCTCGGGCACCCGGCCGTCGTCGTGGAGGCGAAGAACCTTGCCGGAATGGCTGCCCAGCTTCTGCGCATCGTGCCGCTGCCCGCGGTCGCCGACGGTGACGAAGAGGTAGCCCTCGCTGTCGAAGGCGAGGCGCGAGCCGAAGTGCCGGCCGCCGCGCCCCAGCGTATTCGCCCGAAACAGGACCTCGAGTTCGGCCAGCCGGTTCCCGTCGAGCTTGGCTCGGGCGACGCGCGTGCCGTAGCCGCCCTCGCCCGCCGCGGCATAGGAGAGGTAGAGCCAGCCGTTGCTGGCGTAATCGGGATGCGGCACGACGTCGAGCAGGCCGCCCTGTCCCACGTCCTCGATCTCGGGCAAACCGGCGACCGCTGTCGGCTCGAGACGGCCGTCGCGGATCACGCGCAGACGACCCGGCCGCTCGGTCACCAGCACGACGCCGTCGGGCAGGAACGCGAGGCTCCAGGGGTTTTCGAGGTCCTCTGCCAGCGGGACGAGCCGATAGCTGTGATGGCTCGAGCGATAGCTGTCCTCGGCCACGGGCTTCTCCGAGAAGCAGGCCGTCAATAGCAGGGCGCCGAAGGCGACCACGCCAAGGCTAGTCAAGGATCGAAGGCGGCGCGTCATGGATCCGAACCTCATCATGCTGCAAGCGAGCGCGTTGCCCTCTGATATGGGGCCGGCGAGCAAGTCTCGCCAGAAATGGATGGCGCGCTGGCTTCCCCTTTCCCCTAGCGATTCACACACCTTCCTCTCGCGACGCCTACGGCGTCGGCACCCCACCTCGTCGACCTGCGGTCCCGCGGCTGCGCCGCGCGCCCATCAAGGGGGAGGGTTAGGGCGGGGGCGTCCGCGAAGCGGACCGAAAGCCAAAGGCAACCTTCAACCTTACCAAAGATGCGACCAATCCCGGGCTCGCGCGCAATGCCGGCGGGAACGCGTGCATCGCGCAGCGAAGCACGCCGGGTCGCAGCCCGGAATTTGTGACGGCCAAAGCCGTTCAGCCGTGCTATGCAAAAAGGGCCCACGACCGAGACCCCACCCGGCGAAAAGCGGAGGAGACTGCAGGCCCATGGCTATGACGACGCGGACCTTTTGTCTGGTTTTTCTCTGGCTCCTGTTCGGCAGCGCCGCCGCGCAGGCTCAATCCGCCATCACGCTCGACCTCAACAAGCTCGAGCCGCGCGAGAACGCCTGCCGCGCCTACTTCATCCTGGAGAACGCGACCGAGAGCCAGTTCAGCGGCTTCACCCTCGACCTCTACATTTTCGACAGCGAGGGCATCATCGCCAAGCGCCTGGTGGTCGACACCGCACCGCTGATCCCGGCCAAGACCCGCATCCGTCCGGTCGACATCCGCGAGATGGCCTGCGATCAGGTGAGCAAGATCGTCGTCAACGACGTAATCGACTGCAAGGACGGCAGCGGCGAGCGCAAGGACTGCGTCACCCAGCTCGGCTTGACCAATCGGACGGCGGCAGAATTCGGCATGTGACCGGCGGGCGGCCGCGCGAACTCACCCGGAAGCGGCCAGCACATCCTCGAGCTGGCTCACGATTGAGCCCTTGCGCGGCGAGAAGGCGCCGTCGAAGACCGCCGAGCCGATGGTGAAGGCATCGGCCCCGGCCTCGGCGAGCGCCGCGATCCGGGCCGGCGAGTCGACACTGCCGGCGACGACCAGCGTACCCTCCATGGCCGCGCGCGCGGCGCGCACCAGGTCCAGCGGATCGGCCTCCGTCGCCCGGTAGGCCAGGAGATCGACCCCGGCACAGCCCATCTCCCGGAAGCGTCGGCAGTCCGCCGCCACCTTTTCCGGCGTGCCGCCGAGCTTGGTCGGATGGCCCTCCGGACGGCCGGGAAAGGGCAGGTACTCGACGCCGCTGCCCTTCAGGATCTCGAGCGTATCCGCCACTTCGGTGCCGCCGAGCAGACGATCGACACCGATCTCCAGGGCGGTGCGGGCGGATTGCAGGCAGGCCTCGGGGCTGGTGCTGACCACCTCCATGTAGCTGGTCGCGCCGCTGTCCTTGATCCGCCGGTTCAAGGCCTCGAGCGTCGGCCGATCGACCCCGACGTCCTTGAAGCCGACATGGGTCAGGCCGACGCCAGCGATCAGCGCCAGGGTCTCCAGGCAGTCCTCGATGGTCTGGTCCTGCCGGGTCAGCATGAAGATGAAATCCACGGTGTGGTGCCCCCTTTGCCTCCAAGCCTCGGTCGAAACCCTCATCCGGCCGGCAGATGTTGGAATCACCAACTATAGCGTGGTAATGTCAACATCGAAACGCCGGGACGCGCCAGCCGAGATTGGCAGGGGCCAGACCGGGTGCTTAAGATGCCCGAGCGACAGCGGAAACAAGAACGGGCGCGGGAGAGGCGACAGGAACGGAGACTCGGACATGAAACTCACGCGACGGGACTTTCTACAGACCACCGCGGCGACGGCCGCCGCGGTCTCGACGGCCGGGATGCTCGGCCGGGGCGCCCAGGCGGCCCGCGAGAAGGAACTGAATATCCTCTGCTGGGAAGGCTACAACTCCGACGAGGTGTTGGACCCCTTCCGCCGCGAGCACGGCGCCGACGTGAAGGCCGAAAGCGGCACCTCGGACCCGGACATGATCAACAAGCTGCGCGCCGGCGAGGTCAACGTCTGGGACGTGATCAACGTCAACCAGCCCTGGGCCCGCGAAGAGATGCTGCCGGAAGGGCTGATCAAGCCGCTGACGCGCGACAAGTTCGAAGGCTACTTCGCGAAGATGATGGATGCCTTCCACATGCCCTACAAATGGGCGCTCAGCGAGGACGAGAAACACCTCATCGGCATCGTCCAGCGCTTCGGGCCCTTCAACTTCGTGGTCAACACCGACAAGGTCTCGCGCGCCATGGCCGAGGACGAGGGCTTCGACCTCTTCAACGACGATGCCAACGCGGGCAAGTTCGGCATCCTCACCTACGACAATTGGAACATCTATCATATGTGCGTCGGCTCGGGCATCGACCCCTTCGCCAAGCACAGCGACGAAGAGATCGCCGCCTTCGACAAGACCGCGCGCAAGTGGTTCAAGGGCGCGAAGCTGCTGACCGACGACCTGGTGCAGATGAACCTGGCGCTGATCAACGGCGAGATCGACTTCTACTGCACGGGCGGCACTTACACGGCCTCGCCGGCACGGCTCGATGGCGCGACCAACATCCGCGGCATTACGCCCAAGCGCGGGCCCATGGGCGGCAAGGGCGGCATCGTCTGGGTCGAGGTGACCTCCGTGGTCAACAACCCGCAGGTCTCGCCGCTGGCCGAGGAGTTCCTGCACTATGTGCAGCGCCCCGAGGTCTGCCACGCCGTGGCCTTCGCCGAGGGCACCTACAACCCGGTCTCGCAGATGGCCGATCCCAAGGTCTTCGAGAAGTTCGACAGCGACGAGCTCGACGCCATCCAGTGGGACAGCCTCGAGGAGGAGCTCGCCAACAGCGTCGACTACGGCATCAACCCCGACTACGACCGCATGGACGAGATCTACAACGCGGCCAAGCGCGAGGCGTGAGGAAGGCACAAGCAGGCGGTCGCGGTGCCGAGTGTGGCGCGACTGCCCTGTCCCCTTCCGCGCCCACGAATTCTGTCACCCTCGGGCTTGACCCGAGGGTCCATGGCAGGTGCTGGACCCGGACTGAGCAAGTCTTGGCATGGTCCCGTGCGGCGGCACCATGGATGCTCGGGTCAAGCCCGAGCATGACAGAATTGGGTGCGGTCAACGGAGCCACGGCGGCCGTCTGAGGGTACACTCAGGTCCATGACCACAGCCCCGATCCTCCGCCTCGTCGCGCTGACCAAGAGCTTCGGTGCGCTGACCGCGGTCAACGATGTCGCCCTCGACATCGAGGAGGGCGAGTTCTTCACCGTCGTCGGCCCCTCGGGCAGCGGCAAGACCACGCTCGTGCGCATCCTGGCCGGCATGGAGAGCGCAACCTCCGGTGACATCCTGCTGCGCGGCGAACGGATCAACGAGATCCCGGCGAACCGGCGCCCGACCTGCATGGTGTTCCAGTCGTTGGCCCTGTTTCCCCACCGCACGGTCGGCCAGAACATCGAGTTCTCCCTCAAAATGCGCGGTGTGCCGGCCGCCGCGCGGCGGGCGCGCTGTGAGCAGCTCATGGCCCAGCTCCATCTGCCGCTCGACTACTACGGCAAGAATGTGACCCAGTGCTCCGGCGGCGAGCGGCAGCGCGTGGCCCTGGCACGAGCCTTGGCCTCCGACCCGGAGATCCTGTTCTTCGACGAACCGCTCTCGGCGATCGACTTCAAGCTGCGCAAGATCCTGGAGAAGGAGCTGAAGGACATCCACCGCGAGACCGGCAAGACCTTCATCTAC
>JAKSDN010001525.1 GCA_022360075.1 Kiloniellales bacterium
GCCCCCAAGCGTGGCCATGACCCGGGCGACCTTCTCGCGCCCGGCCAGCATCGCATCGCTGATACCGGGCCCCTTCGTGCCGGAAATGCGCTGCAGGTTCGGGGCATGCAGCGGGTTGAGCTGCGCGAGCCGGAAGTCCTGCTCGAACTGCCGGCCGGCCTCCAACTCGTCGCCATCGATCGAGCCGCTGCGGTGCAGCGCCGCCAGCGTGTCGTAGACCCGGTGCGGATTGGCCGGCCGGCCCTCGCTGTCCGGGATCTGCCGGCCGAAGCGCTCCACAACCGCACCGCGGTCATCGCCGACTGCCCGGTGCTGCGCGCGGAAATCCATCGGCGTGTGCGTCTCGGCGGCGGCCAGGCGCTGGCGGTCGTAGTCCTTCAGGCAGGCCGCCAGGGCGCGGCTGCGCTGCGCGCGGGTCGGCAGCTTACCGGCGCCGCCGCCCTGTTCGCACTTCGGATCGAGCACGGGAAAGGCCGGCTTGCCGTTGGATGTCGCCGATGACCGGCCTTGAGATTTGCTCCGTCGCTTCTTGCGCGCCAAGGTCGCTGCTCTCCTTCTGTCCGTGACTTGACGAAAAGGGCGCCAAACCGTCGGTAAGCGGCTTGAACTCGGGCCCGTTCGCATGTTTCCACCGAGAAGCGTCATGGCGAGCCGGCATCCGGCGGCGCGATCCGAGACCGCGCCAGGTGGCGCGCGCAGTAGGCGCTGTCGGTCACGGTCGCGGCGCCGCACTTGTCGTCGTCGCTGAACGGGCCCTCGCCTTCGATCCACTGGCATCGCTTGGGCGCGGCGCCCAGGTCTTCGCTCAAGCGCGCCGGGACCAGGTCGATCAGGGCCGCGGTCTCGCCGAGCGGCAGCCCGACCCGACCGGACTCCGCCGCCTGCTCCGGCTCCATGGGATCGGCTCCCTCCTCGATGCCATGCCCCCTGCCGCCATCCGAAGCGCGGAGCACCGCTCCGCCGTTGTCTACAGCCGCATCGACTGCCATTAAGCCAATCTGCCTCCTCCCTCGTGGGCATCCTCGTACCGATCCCAGGCCGGCACGGCTGCGATACCCCAGATTGATAGGAATCGATTCTGCTACCGGAGAATAGGAATGGCGCCGGAACGTGTCAATACATTTTGTAGCGGACAATGTGGATCAAATAGGCTACAGTCCGTAGCGTCATGGAAACGGCAGCCGATCGCTTGAAGTGGGCACGCCGCCAGGCCGGCTACGGCTCGGCGGCATCCTTCGCGCGCGCCGCGGGCGTGCCCGAGGTCACCTACCGGGCCCATGAGAAGGGCCTGGAGGGCAGCGGCGGCCGCGGCCTTTCCGAGCGGGCCGCCCGGGACTATGCCCACCATCTCGGGATCGACTGGGTTTGGCTCATGACCGGCGCCGGCCAGCCCGCCACGGGCGGCCCTACCGACCCGGCGACGTCCCCGGCGCCCGCCCTTCTGCCCGAGCGCGAGATCAAATCCGCGCCGCCGGAGCTGCCCGGTGCCGCGAGCTTCCCGCGCGACGTGCCGGTGCGCGGCATCGCAGTGGGCGGTGACGACGGCCATTTCGAGTTCAACGGCGAAGTCGTCGACTACGCCCGCCGGCCGCCCGGCATCGCGGGCGCCCGCAACGTCTTTGCGATCTACGTGCGCGGCTCCTCCATGGCGCCACGCTTCGAGGAGGGCGAACTGGTCTTCGTCCATCCCGACCGGCCGCCGGTGCCCGGCTGCGACGTCCTGGTCGAGCTGCACGGCGAGGCCGGCCAGCCCGGTCTCTGCTTCATCAAGCGCCTGGTGCGGCGGACCGCGAGCCGGCTCGTCCTGGCCCAGTTCAACCCGCCCCGCGAAGACCTCGCATTTGAATCCGGTCGGGTCCGCAACCTCTTCCGCATCCTGACACCCGGCGATCTGTTCGGCGTCTGAGGCGGCCCGCGTAGCGCGGTCGAAACCTCCACGGACCTTTCAACACAAATCGTATTGACATGCAACGAACGAGTGTGTATCTAAATCAGGAATTAATTCCGATCTCCGTTGTTTCGAGACCCGGCCATGGCTCAGCGACGCGACGGCCAACCGTCGATCGTCCTCACCGATCCGGACGCCCAGCGCCGCAACGAGGCACGCGGCCGCATTGCTTTGCTGTCACGCCTGATCCGCGACGAGCTGCGGACCCTCCCCCTGCGATCCGCCGCCGAGCGCGCCCGCCGCCGGTCTTGGATCCTCACCGCCCAGGCCCAGCGTCGCGCCTGCTTCGGCCGCCTGCGCGAAGAGGGGCTAAAGCCGGCTGGAGCCGAGGACACGCACCTCCCTGGCGCCGGCGATGCGGAGCCGGTCACCCCCACCCTCCCTCGTCAAAGGGGCAGGAGCTACAGCCATACGACGGCAGAGTTTTTCCCTCCCCCCTCGAGGGGGAGGGTTAGGGAGGGGGGCGTCCGCAAAGCGGACCAAGAGAAGAAGGCAGGCATACCGCAATTCCGACAAAAGGCCGAAACCACGACCGACGACCCGCACCGCCATTCCGACCGCCGCTGTCAATCCGCCGCCGCACTATGCTAAGCACCGCCTCGACGGTCAGCCCCATGAGGCCAGTATATGCCCGATCCGAAGTCGGCCGTGATCCTGGGCGCCCGGAGCATCGTCGGCGCCTACCTCGCCCAGCGCCTGGCCGCGGCCGGCTACGGCGGCCTATGCAGCGGCCGGGCTTCCCCCCATCCCGGCGACAGCCTGCCGCCGGGCTTCGCCTGGCAACGGCTTGACCCGGCCGCGCCCGGCGACTGGCACTGCCCGGCCGATGCCATAGTCTTCTCGCTCTTTCCCCTGCCCCATCTCGCGCCGCTGCTGCCGCACCTGAGCGAGGCAAAGCAGATCATCGCGGTCAGCACCTCCGGCCTGCTCTACAAGAAGGACAGCGACGATCCCGAGGAGCGCGCCTACATGGCCCGCCTCGAGGCCACGGAGGCCGCGCTGCGCGACCTTTGCGCAGGTCACGGCATCGGCTGGACGCTGCTGCGGCCGACGCTGATCTACCGCCCGGGCCGCGACAAGAACGTCACCGCCATCGCCCGCTTCATCGAGCGCTTCGGCTGCTTTCCCGTGGCCAGCCCGGCGCGCGGCCTGCGCCAGCCGGTCCACGCCGACGACGTCGCCCAGGCGGCGGCGGCCGCAGCCGACAATCCGGCGGCCCAGGGCCAGACCTTCTTCCTGCCTGGCGCCGAAACCCTGACCTACCGCGAGATGGTCGCCCGGATCTTCGTCGCCCTGGGCCGCCGTCCTGTGATCCTCGC
>JAKSDN010000001.1 GCA_022360075.1 Kiloniellales bacterium
CTCGATCCCGTCCAGGTAAACCTGCTCAGCGTTCCAATAGTTCTCGTTGCGCAGGAAGCTCGATCCGCTGCCCGGCGTGAAGTCCTTCATGCGGAACGGCCCGGTTCCCACGGGATTGAGAAAGTCCTCATGGCCTTCCGGCGCGATCACGAGGCCAGGGAGCGTCAGTAGATCGGGAAACTCGACATTGGGGCTGGAGAGAATGAAACGCACCGTCGTCTTATCTTCGGCCACAACCTCCCGGACTCCAGACATGAGCCCCCGCGCCCGCGATTCCGACTTGGGGCCGAGATGGCGCTGCATGTTCCAGACCACATCATCCGCCGTCAGCGTCTTTCCATTGTGAAAGGTCACGCCGGGCCGCAGCTTGAAGACCCATTCCGTGCCGTCATCCTTCGTCGGCTCCCAAGACACCGCCAGACTCGGCTGCAAGGTCAGATTCTCATCCATGCGGACGAGACCGTTGTAGAGCTGGAAGCCGCGGGCGATATCCGTGTTGGTGAGCAGTCGTATGGGATCGACGGTCGCATTCGCGCCGGAGATTTCCGTGGCAACACGAGCAATGCCGCCGCGGCGCGGCGTTTGGGCCATGGCCCCTGCGGCGGCTAGCAAGGGACCGCCCGCTGCGGCAAGTCCGAAACCAGCGGCAAGCCGCATGGTCTCCCGCCTCGAAACGCCTTGCGAGGATAGCGGGGACCGACGATTGAGTCCGGAGAACTCTCGTGTCGTCATGGTGCGATCTCCAGTTCTGTCTGGCTATTGGGTTTGGCACTGACTTGATCGGTGGCGTGCAAGGCGCGGCCGTCCATGGCCTCGGCCGCTATGCCGAGATGGGCAAGCACGGTCGGTGCAATATCGACCAAGCTCACTCGATCCGCTCGGGGCGCGGGCGCAATGCCTGGCCCCCGAACGAAGAGGAAGGGCTGCTGCTCTCCTGCACCCAGGCCTCCATGCATGCTCGCGAACGGCCCGGGATCCTGTGGATCCGCAACCATGTCGCTGCGGCCATAAACGCCATAGGCGTTCGGCGCGTCCCTGGATTTCAGGGTCAAAGCAAGAGCCGGGCCTGCCTCCTCGGACAGCCCGACTCGCATCAGAGCGCTGCCGGTGAAGACCTGGCCGACCCAGTCCCGACCCGCGAGGAACGCTGCGATAGCGTCTCGTCGATCATTGGCCTCGGGCGCGAGATAGATCAGGGCGGCGGTCCCGTTCGGTGCCACGACCACGTCTTTCGAGCGCACCCCATGCTTCAAACCCGCCTCGATCAGGATCGCGTCGAGATCGATCGTGCGGTCGACCGTCTCCATGCCGTGGTCGGAGCAGACGACCCGCAGGATTTCGTCGCCGGCGGGGTCGAGCTGGTCGAGCACTTCCAGGACCTCGCGGACGCAGGCGTCGGCGGCCGCGATCGCCGCGCGATGCGCGGGCGAGCCCAACGTCTCGGTATGGCCGGTCCAGTCCGGCTCCGAGAGCCAGAGCAGGGCCAGCGCCGGGCGGCGTTCGCACAGGACTTCCTGGCAGAAGCGCGCGGTCATGGCAGCGTCGCCGTCGATGCCGCTCTCGACGGACAGACCGTCGGCCGCGGGCAGCGCATCACCGCCTGGGCCGAAAGAGCCGGCCCGGTGATAGACGAAGCCGTAGTTGTCCGGATCGAGGAAGTAGGCCGCGCCCGGCGAGACATTGGAGAAGGCGATGGCACCGCCGTGCTGACGTAAGCGCTCTGCCAGCGTCGGCCTCTGCAGCGTGCGGCCCGTGACGGCCCGCAGACGATGGCGGAAGTCGGGATCGCCGACCGACAAGCAGGTCAGCCCCTCGCCCTCGTCCAGCACCATTGTATTGCCAAGTAGGCCGTGGCTGCCCGGGTGACAGCCGGTCGCGAGCGAGGCGGCGCTGACCCGCGTGACGCTCGGGAACACGCCGCGCGCCGCCGTGAAGTGGGCGGACCGGGCCCTGAGCGCGCTCAAGGTCGGCGCCGTCTGCGCTGAGATCATGTCCCGGCGCAGACTGTCGCAGACGACGATGACGGCTCGTTGGGCCATGTCTACTTAGTCCACTCCGTTGAGCGCGAAGTCGAAGATATCGAAGTTGCGCAGGCGCCGGCTCTCCGCCTCGACCCGGTAGTCCGCGGTCACGGACCGGGACAACAGGAACGGCACCTCCTGTTCGCTGAGGCCGCCGTGCGAGCGCAGGCGATGGCCGTCGAGTCCGGAGAGGTCGTGGTCGGCGCGCCGGCTGCCGATCACCGTGTCCGCCTGGCCGATCGCCACGATGTCGCCCTCGCGGTCCGCCGGCAGTCCGAAGCGTGCGCAGGCCGCCTCGCGGTCCAGCACGAGCTCGATGCCCGGCAGGCTTCGCGCATAGTCGATGAGAACCTGGATCGACGGACCGCCGTTGACATAGACGCGCACGAAGGAGCCGAGCGCGCCGTGATGGCGCACGAAGGGGTCCGTGATCGGGCAGATTACCCGCGCCGTGCCAGGCCCGAACTCGGCGTCCAGGATGTCCTCCAGATAGATCACGTTGGGCGCGCCGTCAGGGCCCGACTTGTCGCTCATGCCATGGTCGGCGGTGACGGCCACCGTGGCGCCGAGCGCGACAAGGCGCCCGATGCGGGCATCGAGGGCGCGATGGAAGTCGTCCGATTCGGGCGTGCCGGGTGCATGCTTGTGCTGCACGTAGTCCGACAGGGAGAGATAGATCAGTTCGGCTCGCTGCTCCTCCAGCAGACGGATGCCCGCGTCCATCACGAAGAGCGAAAGGTCGCCCGAGTAGCGGTCGGGCTTTCCCCGCCCGACCAGCGCCTCGGCATCCTCGATGCCGTGCTCCGCCACGCTGCACCCGTCAGCCAGCTCGGCGGAAAAGCAGATGCCTCGCATCTTGTAGCCGAGCGCCTTGCGCAGCTTGTCCTTGGCGGTCACGGCGGCCGTGCCGACGCCGATCTGCGAGAGCTTGCCGAGGATCGTCTCCGAGCGCATGAGGGAGGCATCGGTGACCATGATCTCCCGACCGCTCGCCCGGTCCAGATAGTAATTGCCGGAGATCCCATGCACTGCCGGCGCGGCCCCGGTGACGATTGAGAGGTTGTTGGGATTGGTGAAGGTCGGCATGACGGCATCGGCAGAGGCCGCGAAGCCCGTATCACGAAAACCACCCAAGGCCGGCAGCACGCCGCTGTCGATGCCGTCATCCAGATAGGCGGGATCGAAGCCGTCGACGCAGACCACGACGGTTGGCCGCCGCGGCCGACGATAGCGCCTGTCGTTCAGAGTGATGGCCGTCGCGTCACGCAAGATGTTCTCCCGGATTGCCAAATGTTGAAGGGGTGCCAGTACATCGGCCCAGGGGCCGATCGAAGAGACTCACAAAAACTAAAAAGTGAAAGATCGACCGGATATTCTTCAGGTTCGTTTTCTATTGTTTATGTAACGATACTGTCATAACTTTGCCTTGCCTCTCTGCTGTCTGTTGTTCTTGGTGCGTTTTATTAACGTGGAGCGTAGCAATCTCAGAAAAATCCAGCAAACCACTTTTTTTTACATGCGATGTGAGGCAAACTCACAGCATGAGCGAGGGTTTGCCATCGCTGAAGGCGCTGCGTGCCTTCGAGGCCGTGATCCGCTGCGGCAGCGTCACGGCGGCCGCCGAGGACTTGGGCGTCACTCACGGCGCGGTCAGCAAGCAGGTGACGCAGCTCGAGGATTGGTACGGGCGCCGCCTGTTTCGGCGCACGGCCGCGGGTATTCGCCCGGCGCCGGAGACACTCGCCTTCGCGCGCGAGGTCGGCGAGGCTTTCGAGCGCCTGCGCCGCGCGAGTGAGGCCCTGGCGAGCACCGGGCCCGGCGATCCGGAGCTTCAGGTGCTGGCCCCGGCCACCTTCGCCATGCAGTGGCTGGTGCCGCGGCTGTCCAGCTTCCGCAATCCGCGCAACGACGCGCCTGTGCGGGTCCAGACCAGCCAGACCACGGATAGCTGGCAAAAGTTCACGTTCGACGTGGCGATTCGCAGGGACTTCCAGCCGTCGAAGGGCTATCGGGCCGTGCCCTTCCTGGAGGAAACGCTGACCCTGGTTGCGCCGCCGGCCATGGGCCAAGCGCTGAAGGAGCGCGGGCTGGCGGGCTTGGACGACCTCACGCTGTTGTCCAGCGACACGCGGCCGCAGGAACTCGAACGCTGGCTCGAGGCGGCGGACCTCACACCGTTCGGCCGCTACCGGCGGCAGCGCTTCGGACACTTCTACGTCCTGCTTCAGGCCGTGCTGAACGGCTTCGGCCCGGCTGTCGGACCGCTGCCCGTGCTGGCCGGCGAGATCATGGCGGGCAGGCTCGTCATCCCCTTCCCCGAGATCGCCGTTCCGGGTGTGGTCTACTCCGCCGTGGTGCCGGAAGTGAACGAGAGCCGGGCCGACGTCGAGGCTTTCGTCGCGTGGATCGAGCAGGAGCGGGAAGCGAGCGAAAGCGCCTTCAGCGCCTTCTGTCGCGAGCACGAGATGCGCTTTACGGCGGGCCCGACCTCACAGGACAGCCGCGCCGGTTCAGTCCGCTGATGCTATGATCAGGTTTGCGCCGGCGACCGCGATCGCCTCGGCCAGTTCGCCGTCCGGTGCCCCGTCGCTGATCAGCGTCACGGCTTCGCTCCAGGGCCCGTAGACCGTGAGCGAAGGGCGGTCGAACTTGGAATGGTCGGCCAGGACCAGCGTGTGCGACGAGCGGCGCATCATGGCGCCGTAGATCAAGCCAGGCCCCATCGCCGCATCGTTAGGCCCTTCGTTCGTCAGGCCGGAGGCGCCGAGAAACGCCTTGTTGGCCCGCAGGTGCTGCAAGGCGTCGATCGTGTCGGCGCCATGGATCAGGCCTTCGCGGCCGTCGTACTGCCCCGGCAGGATATGGACCTTGATCAAGGGGTTGACCGCCAGTGCCATGGCGATGCTGAAGGCATGGGTGATGACCGTGATCGGCTGCTGGATGGCCGCGGCCCGGTGCGCGAAATGCAGGGTCGTGGCGCCGCCGCCGATCATGAGGATGTCGTTGCGATCGATGCTGCCCGCGGCCAGCTCGGCGATACGCTCGCGCTCGGCCACCATCAGCCCTTCGCGTTCGGTGAGGGCCGGCTCGTAGGCTAAGGGACGCATGGCGCCGCCATGGGTCCGGTTGATGAGTCCCCGCTCGTCGAGCTCGGCCAGGTCCCGCCGGATCGTCTCGGACGAAACGCCCAGACGCTCGGCAAGGTCGTGGACCCGCATCGCCGGGTACAGGCGCAGATCGGCGACGATCCGCTCCTGCCTTTGCGTCTTGCCCCGCCGCTTCGGCGCTGCCGTTTCCATGTGATCGATCCCGCAAAAAATGACTAGAGCGCCACATGCCCATGTCAAGGGCGTTGGGATATCGGCATATTTTGCCCACTTTACAATACAAATTGCCCGATATATGGTCATCCAAGTTGCTAAATCGGGCATATCGATGACCATGTTCGACTACGGTCTGTTCCGCTTCGACTCGAAGGACGATCTCTTCGAGAAATCGATCCGCTTCTGGAACCCGGACAAGACGCGGTTCTGGCAAGGAGTGGGGGTCGATCTCGTGATCGACCGGCGCGAGGGCTATTGCCTCTACGACATGTCGGGCCGGCGCCTGATCGACCTGCACCTGAACGGCGGCACCTACAACTTCGGCCACCGCCATCCGGAGCTGGTCGAGACGCTGAAGCACGCCCTCGACACCTTCGACATGGGTAACCATTGGTTCCCTTCGGTGGCGCGCGCCGCGCTGGCCGAGGCACTGGTCAAGACCGCCCCCGGGATGAGCTATGCCATCTTCGGCGCCGGCGGCGCCGAGGCGGTGGAGATCGCGCTCAAGAGCGCGCGCTATGCCACCAAGCGGCGCAAGATCGTCTCCATCATCAAGGGCTACCACGGCCACTCCGGACTCTCGGTCGCCGCCGGCGACGAGCGCTTTTCCAAGCTGTTCCTCTCCGACCGGCCGGAGGAGTTCATCGCGGTGCCGTTCAACGACCTCGACGCCATGGAGGCAGCGCTGCGCGGCGGTGACGTGGCGGCCGCCATCCTGGAGACGATCCCGGCCACCTACGGCTTCCCGCTGCCCCATGACGGCTATCTCCAGGGCTGCAAGGCGCTCTGCGAGAAGTACGGCACCATGTACGTTGCCGACGAGGTGCAGACCGGCCTCTTGCGCACCGGCGAGATGTGGGGCTGGCAAAGCTACGGCGTGCAGCCGGACATCTTCGTGACCGCCAAGGGCTTGAGCGGCGGCATCTATCCGATCAGCGCCGCGGTGGTGAACGAAAAGTGTGGCGGCTGGCTGCACGAGGACGGCGCGGCGCACATCAGCACATCGGGCGGCGCTGAGCTCGGCTGCGCCGTCGCCCTCAAGGTCCTGGAGATCCTGCAGCGTCCGGTGGTGGTCACCAACGTGCAGGC
>JAKSDN010000302.1 GCA_022360075.1 Kiloniellales bacterium
GGCGCGATCTCGCGGCCGTCGGGATAGCGCACGCTCGGCAGGCCCATGGCGCCGAGCAGGATCGCATCGGCCTTGCGGGCGGCCTCGAGCGCCTCGCGCGGAAAGGCCTCGCCGCTGCGCGCGTAGAGCTCGGCGCCGGCCTCAAGGGTCTCGAAGTCGAGGGCGAAGCCGCTGGCGCCCTCGCAAACTTGCCGCAGCAAGTCGAGGCACGGCGTCGTCACCTCCGGACCGATGCCGTCGCCGGGCATGACGGCTATGGAGAAACGCTTGAGGTTGTCCATGTTGCCCTTCTCTCACTCTTTATGGCCGCGCTTACCCATCCCGGAAAAAGGCCCGGTTGCTGTCCGCTTCCCGATCGCCCGGATGGGCTAGCGCGCTATTCCTTCACCGCCCCCGTCATGGACGAGACGTAGTGCTCGACGAAGAAGGAGTAGAGGATCGCAACCGGCAACGAGCCGAACAGCGCCCCCGCCATCAGCCCGCCCCAGTCGTAGACATCGAAGGAGATCATCTCGGTGACGATGCCGACCGGTACGGTCTTGTTCTCCGCCGATGCGATGAAGGTGAGCGCGTAGATGAACTCGTTCCAGGAGAGCGTAAAGGCGAAGATACCGGCCGAGATCAGCCCGGGGACCGACAGCGGCAGGATGATCTTCACCAAGATCTGCAGGCGCGACGCCCCGTCGACCAGCGCGCATTCCTCAAGCTCGTAGGGGATGGAACGGAAGTAGCCCATCAGCAGCCAGGTGCAGAAGGGAACGAGGATCGTCGGATAGGTCAGAATCAGCGCCCAGTTGGAATCGAAGATGCCGAGCCGGAAGACCATGATGGCCAGCGGGATGAAGAGGATGCTGGGCGGCACGAGATAGGCGAGAAAGATACCCATGCCGACGTAGCGCGACCCGGTGTAGCGCAACCGCTCGATGGCGTAGGCCGCGCAGACGGAGCAGAACAAGGAAATGAAGGTGGCGCCCACGGTGACGAACATGGTGTTCCACATCCAGGCCGGATACTCGGTCTCGAAGAACAGGCGCCGAATGTTGTCGAGGGTTGGCTCCCATACCCACAGGCCGGCCAGGCCCTTGTAGGCATGCAGCTCCTCGTTGGTCTTGAAGGCCGAGATCCCCATCCAATAGAACGGAAACAGCAGCACGAAGACGAAGATCGCGAGCGGGATGTAGACCACCACCACGTTGCGCGGCAGCGATTCGAGGTACTCCATACCCCCTTCGCTGGCCACGGCCTTGGCACGCCGCCTAATCATCGGTGCCTCCCTGCTGCCATTTGCGGCGTTGCAATCCGAAATAGCTGAAGAGGATCGCCGCCAGGAGGAAGGGGATCATGGCCGTCGCGATCGCCGCACCCTCGCCGAGCGAGCCGCCGGTGATCGCCCGCTGATAGGAGAGCGTCGCCATCAGGTGCGTCGCGTTCAACGGCCCGCCGCGCGTCATGACCCAGATGAGCTGGAAGTCCGTGAAGGTGAAGAGCACGGAGAAGGTCATCACGACGGCGATGATCGGCGTCAGGAGCGGAAAGGTGATGTGCCAGAAGCGCTGCCATTCGCTGGCGCCGTCGATCGTTGCCGCCTCGTAGAGCGA
>JAKSDN010000904.1 GCA_022360075.1 Kiloniellales bacterium
CTCGGCTACCTGGGCGGCGCGAAGGCCGATGCGGCGGAGATCCACCTGGAGCGCTTGGCGAGCACGCTCGACCTCTACCGGCTCGACGTCGGGCGCTATCCCTCCGCGCAGGAGGGCTTGGAGGCCCTGATCACGCGGCCGGCCGATGCCGCGCGCTGGAACGGACCCTACTTGAAGAAGCGCGAGATGCTGCTCGATCCCTGGGGCCAGGTTTATGCCTATCGGGTGCCGGGCGAGCATGGCGACTACGACCTCTTCAGCCTGGGCGCCGACAAAGTCGAGGGCGGCGAGGGCGAAGACCGCGACGTGGTGAGCTGGTGAGGTCATGTCCGAACGCGGCTTCACCCTGCTGGAGCTTCTGGTCGTGCTGTCGATCCTCGGCCTCGCGCTGACCATCGCCGTGCCGCGGGTCACCCAGGCGATCTCGGGGCCGCGGCTCGAGCGCCTGGCTCAGGATGCGGCCATCGGCCTGCGCAAGGCGCGCAGCCTGGCCGTGGCGGAAGGCCGACCCATCGCCGTGACGATCGACACGGCCGACGGCCGTTTGAGCGGCCCGGACGAGAGCCTCGGGCTCGACCTGCCCGCGACGATTTCGCTCGGCTTCGAGACCGTGACGGGCGTCCGGGTCGAGGAGGGCGAAGCGCTTCTCCGCTTCTTTCCCGACGGCAGCGCCTCGGGCGGCCGGCTCACGTTCAAATCGGAGTCCCGGCGTATCGGCCTCGAGGTCGATTGGCTGACCGGCCGCGTGAGGCTGGAGGAGTAGCGGGGATGTCGCGTGCCGCGCCGGCTCGGCCCAGTCAACATCGAGGCATCGCTGGCTTCACCCTGATCGAGGTGCTTGTCGCCTTCGTGATCTGCAGCCTGGCGCTCGGTGCCGTCCTGCGCAGCTTCTCCAGCGGCTTGCGTGGCAGCGAGCTGACCGACGCCTATACTACGGCCACGCTTCTCGCCGAGTCCAAGCTCGCGGAGTCGGTCATCGCCGAGCCGATCGTCGAGGGCGAGGCCAGCGGCTGCTTCGACGAGACATTCTGCTGGCGCCGCCGGATGGAGCGCCATGCCGAGGTCGGAGTCGACTTCGGTCCCACGGGTCTTCAGGTCTATCAGCTCACCGTCTCGGTCGATTGGGGCCTGGCGAAGGCAAAGCGGTCGCTTTCGCTCACCACGCTGCGCCTCGCGAAGCCGGAGGGCTGACATGGCAGGCCACAGAGCAAGGGACGATCACGGCTTCACCCTGGTCGAGCTGCTCGTGGCCTTCACGCTGCTCGGGCTGATCGCCGTTCTCTTCGCGGGCGCCTTCCAGTTCGGCGCTCGCGTCTGGGAAAGCGGCAGCGAAAGGGCCGAGGCCGGCGAAGAGGTTCGCGTCGCCCAGGGCCTGCTCCGACGACAGCTCGCCCGCAGCGTCGCGAAGCTCAGGTCGCGCCAAGACGGCGACGCACCCGCACTGTTCCAGGGTACGCGCGGCGCGCTGAGCTTCCTGGCGCCCTTCCCCGCCCAGGACAGCGACGACGGCCTCTACCGGCAGAGCCTCACCTTGGAGCGAACCAAAGACGGCGGACAGCTCATCTACGCCTGGAGTCCCTTGGCGGAGGGCGACGCGGAGCCAGCAGCCGTCGAGGCGGCGAGCGGTCGCGTCGTACTGCTCGAGCGCGTGGCCGCGCTTGAATCGGCCTACTTCGACCCCGGCGACGACGAGACCCCCGCCGGCTGGCGCGATGGCTGGGCAGCGGAGACGCTGCCGCGCCTGGTCCGCCTGCGGGTCGAATTCGAAGACCGGAAGCGGCAGCCTTGGCCCGCGCTCACCGTCGCCCTGCAACTTGCAAACGGGGGCTGAACGGATGTCCGCATTGGACCTACAGCAGGGCTCGTCCGGACTCGCCGCTGGGCGAAGGGCGCTCATGCACCAGGCCGAACGCTTCCTTTCGTGGTGGGCCGGCGAGCTGATCGGCCTGGTTCCGGAACGCTGGCGGCGCGCCCTCGCCGCCGGACGTTCGGTCCTTCTCGTCGAGCCTCGAGGCGACGACTTCTCGGTGACACTCCTGCGCGGCGGACAGCGCCGCGATCTCGGCACGATTGGACAGGGCGGCACGCGTGACGCCAGCCCCCTTACGCGCTTCGCGAAGGGCCGCAGCCACGACCGCATGGCCGTCACGCTGCGCCTGCCCGAAGACCGCGTGCTACGGCGCCGCCTGGCATTTCCCGCAGGCGCGAAAGGCGCGCTTCGCCAAGCGCTACGATTCCAGATCGGACAGGAGACACCCTTCGCCGTGGACCAGGTGCTCTACGATTACCATGTCGTCGAGCGCAGCACCGACGGCGCACGCCTAACGGTCGAGCTGGTGCTGGCGCCGAGGGACGCGGTCGAGGCGATGCTGGCACGCTGCAAGGACCATGGTCTCGTGCCGGGTATCGTCGATGTCGCGACCATCGCGGCCGAGCCGTCGCGGCCAATCAACCTACTGAGCGGCGGAGAAGAGAAGCGATCCAAGCGGTCCCGGTCTCGCATCAACGCTTTGTTGGCGCTCTGCGCCGCAGCGTCGGTCGCGGCGGCAGTTTTCCTGCCTCTGGAACAACGCCGCGCCGCCTCGGAGGCGCTCCAGTTCCACCTGGAGCGGGCGCGCGACGACGCCGAGACGGTGAGCCGCCTGCGCGACGAGGTGGAACGGCTCGTGAAAGAGGACCGCTTTCTCGCCGAACGCCGCCAAGGCCGACCAACGGTGGTCGAGATCTTGGACGAGCTCACCCGCCTGCTGCCGGACCACACCTGGCTCTCCGAGCTCGACCTGCGCGACGGTCAGCTTCGCATCGCCGGCAGCTCGACGGCCGCCGCGAGCCTGATCGGTTTCATCGAGGACTCGCCCCGGTTCCGGGCGCCACGCTCTGCCTCGCCGATCACACGCGATCGCGAGGCCGGGCTCGAGCGCTTCAATTTCACCTTCGGTCTTCAAGGTCGGGAGAATGACGGATGACGCGGCTCTCCCTTCCAGTCCGGCGTGCCGCGGCGCTCGGCCTTCTGGCCATCGCGCTTGCCGCCTTGTGGTCCCTGATCGTGCAGCCGATCACCTTGGCCTTCGAGGACTATGATCGCCAGATCGCCGACGACCGCGCGCTGCTGCAACGCTATCTGTCGCGCGCCGCCGATAGCGCGCAGATCGCAGCCCGGCGCGATGCCTTGAGACAGGCGCTCAGCGCGACCGCGCGCTTTCTGGAGGGCGACAATGCCGCGCTGATCGAGGCGGACCTGCAGGAGCGGGTCAAGGCTCTGACCGCCGCCAGCGGCGGCACCCTGAACAGCACGCAGGCCCTGCCCAGCGCCGACGAAGGTGGCTTCCGAAAGATCGCTATTCGTGTCTCCATGGAGGCCGACACACCGGCTTTGCAGAGCATCGTTCGCGCCCTGGAGGCCGAAACGCCGCTCCTATTCTTGGACAACCTCGAGATCCGTGCGATAGCCGGCCGGGCGCGACGCGGCGGCACTTCCAAGCGGGATCGGCTGAAGGTGCGCTTCGATCTCTTCGGCTTCATGCGCGGGGAGGTATCGTGATGCCGCCTCGCAGACGCCTGGGACCGCTCACCTTACTTCTGCTCGGCCTTTGCCTGGCATCGGCCGCCATGATCGCACGCGGCCTGACCCGCGACCCGGCGTTGACGGCCGATGCAGTCGCAGCGGCCCCATCGAACGCGCGGCCTGCGGCGACCGAGACCGCCGTCCCCCTGGCAAAACTACCGCCGGTCCCCGCGATCGCGGACCTGGCAGAAACGTTGGAGCGACCGCTGTTCCGGCGCGACCGCCGACCGCCCGAGCCTGGGGTCGCGCCGCCTATCGATGTCGCAGAGGTCGAGCCCGCGCGCTTCGGCCTGATCGGAGTCGTCCTCTTTGACGATCGTCGCATCGCACTGGTTCAACCGAGCGATGGCGGCCGCGTCCGCCGCGTAGTCGAGGGTCAGCGCCTGGACCGCTGGCAGGTGTCGAAGATCAGCGCGCGCCGGATCGTGCTCAAGCTAGGCGACCAGCGCGAGGTCATCCGGCTGGTGGACAGAGCAAGGCCGAAACGCGCCGCGGCGCCCGAAGCCTCGCCCGCGTTGGAAGGGATGCAGAAGCCGGCGGAAGGCGGATGATGCCGCTGCCCATAAACCTCGAATCCATAGGCTTCAAGATTGCCAAGCCGATCCCCTCATCCTGAGCTTGTCGAAGGGTGAGGATCGCGCGTTCGACGTTGCAGGTCCCGCTCGAAATTGAAGTCCCTTGGCCTCCTGAGACGCCGAGCAATCCTCATACTTCGACAGGCTCAGCATGAGGGGTTAGGCAGATGCTGAAACGAGCGGCGCCGCGATAGCTGTCAATCGCCCACTCCTCCCAAGCCGTCGTCGACGAAGCCTTCCAGCGGTGAGCGCGAGATCGTGTTCGACATCAAGATCACGGCGTTGCCTCGGCCGCCGGATATGTAAGCATGGCCCATGGCGCTGTCGAAGAAGATGCTGTCGCCCTGCTTCAGGGTCGTATCCTCGTAGAGCTCCGTGCAGAGGATCAGCGTGCCCTTGACCACGGAGATGAACTCCTCGCCCGGATGGCGCTTGTAGTCGTCGTAGTCATCGAGCGAGCGCGCCTTCACCTGAACCCGCCAGAAGACGTTGCGCTTCTGCGTCAGGTCGCCGCAGAGCACCTCGAAGACGAGCTGCGGGGTCTCGAAGAAGCGCCCGCCGCCTGACCGGGTGATCGAACGCCGGCCGCTGTAGCTGTCCTCGCGCGGACCGATCAGCGAGGAAAGCGGGATGTTCAGTCCCTCGATGAGCTGAAGCACGTTGTTGAAGTTGAGGCTCGTCCGGTCGTTCTCCAGGCGCGACAGCGTCGAGATCGAGACACCGGAGCGTTCGCTCACTTCGGCGAGCGTCAGGTCGCGCTCGCGGCGGATCTGGCGCAGCCTCTGCCCGACGGTCGGCTCGGCGTTCTTCTTGACCTTGAGGTCCATGGTGCTCCGATACGCGCGTTGATTGACGATTTTCTATTCTCATAATTTTTTGCAAGAATGAAAAGACCGGTCTATGCTCCCTTGGAGATCGTGAAACCTCTCACTGTCACCCTCGGGCTTGACCCGAGGGTCCATGGCGCTGCCCGACCGGAGCCGAGGCCAACAAGGGCCCGGTGGTCCCGCAATCGTCATGGATGCTCGGGTCAAGCCCGAGCATCACAGTCTGCTGTTGGGGCTCGAAAGCCCCTCGAAGGGGAGCAAAAAAGCGGCGGAAACGCCTGCGGACAGGAGGTAGGACCATGAAGCGCCGGGACCGTACGACAAGGAACGCGACATCCACGAACAGACAAAGGAAAGTCGGCGGGCTCGAGGCCGTGTTCGCCCGCCGCGACGTGATCAAGGCCAGCCTGACCGGCGCGGCGGCCATCGCCGCCATGAAGGGCCTGGGCCCCTTCGTGCGCAACGCCGAGGCGGCCACGCTCGAGATCTCCTGGTTGGGCTGGGAGCATTACAACGTCAAGTCCATCACCTCGGCCTTCGAGAAGGAGCACGACTGCAAGGTCTCGGCCGGCTTCTTCGACGGCAACTCCGAGGCTTACAACAAGCTCAAGGCCGGCGGCACCAAGGACTTCGATCTCGTGATGGCCGACGGCTTCTGGCCGCGGCTCTACGGCAAGCAGGGCATGGTGCAGCCGACCGACTACAGCCAGCTCTCGAACCTCAAGTACGTCTTCCCCGACTTCCAGCCCGGCGGCTACGACCTGCTGCGCGAGGAAGACGGCGAGAACATGGTCGCCGCGCCCAACTGCTGGGGCGGCTATGGCTTCACGGTCAACATGGACAAGATTGACGAGGCGGACGCTGACAGCGTCGGGTTGCTCTACAACGAGAAGTACGGCAAGCACTTTTCGACCAGCGCCCGCTTCGAGGAGAACATCGCGCTCACCGGCATCCTGGTCGCCCACCAGATGGGCACGATGGACAAGGCGCGGCCCGACGGGAAGCCCTTCAACCCTTACGTCCTGACCGACGAGGAGCTCGCCGCCTGCAAGGACCTGCTGATCAAGCAGAAGGAGCTGCTGGTCACGCGCTGGAACGACGAGGACACGCTGGAGCGCCTCTTGCGCGCGCAGGTGGTCTGGGCCTCGCCGGAATGGTCGGGCATCTATCGGCGCATTCACTTCGACAAGCTGGACGGCAAGACCGAGCTCAACATGCGCCACGTGCTTCGGCCCAAGGAAGGCGGCCTCGGCTGGGTCGACACCTGGGGCGTGACCTCGGGTGTGACCGACAGCGAGAAGCTGGAGCTCGTGCACCGCTGGATCGACTTCCGCCTGAAGCCCGAGAACATGGCGATCGTCGCCACCGAGATCGGCTGGGCGCCCTGCGTCGACGTGCGCGAGATGATCCCCGAGCGCTATGTCGAGACGCTGTTCCTGAACGAGACCGGCGCCATCAAGGGCCTGTTCCAGTTCGACGCGCCCTCCTCGCCCGAGAAGTGGGAGCGGATTTGGTCCGAGGTGGAGGCGGCGTGAATTCGCTCGGGATCTAAATCGCACACGACTCCGATAGGCGCCCCTCCGTCCCCTCTCCCTCGAGGGGAGAGGGGCCGCTTTGTCGCACCATGACTGATCCAGTCCTCCAACTCGACGCCATCGTCAAGCGCTTCGGCGCGGTCACCGCGGTCGATCGGGTGTCGCTCGACGTCGCCGGCGACGAGTTCTTCGCCCTGCTCGGCCCGAGCGGCTCGGGCAAGACCACGCTCCTGCGCATCATCGCCGGGTTGGAGACGCCGGACGCCGGTCGCGTGGTGATCGCCGGGCGCGACGTGACCGCGCTGCCGCCGTATCAGCGCGGGCTCGGCATGGTGTTCCAGGACTTCCTGCTGTTCCCGCACCGAACCGTGTCTGAGAACATCGCCTTTCCGCTGCGCATGCAGGGACAGACCGCGAGCGAGCGGACCGAGGCGCTGGCCTGGGTCGTCGATCTCGTACGCCTCAAGGGCCTGGAGGCGCGCTATCCCCACCAGCTCTCAGGCGGCCAGAAGCAGCGCGTGGCGCTGGCCCGCGGCCTGGTCTCGCGCCCGGCCGTGCTCCTGCTCGACGAGCCGCTGGCCAACCTCGACCGCGAGCTGCGCAAGGAGATGGAGATCGA
>JAKSDN010001421.1 GCA_022360075.1 Kiloniellales bacterium
CCGTTGAGGAAGGTGCCGTTGGGCACCGGGGTGTGGGCGGCGCCGTCCTTGACCAACCACAGGTTGGCGGTGGCGAGTTCGGCGACGTTGCCGAGGCCGTCGAGCACCACGGCGTTGTCGAAGCCCTTTTCGCCCGCCTCGCGCAGGGCGCGCGCGGAGTTGGGATAGAGACAGGAGGCCTTGGTGTCGGTCGGCGCCATCGAATAGAGCGGCCGGCGGAAGCTCGAGATGCAGACCGAGAAGCCCGAGGCATCGGGGATCGGCGCCTCGTAGACCGTGCAGACGAAGCGCGTGCTCTCCGGGTCCGGCGAGACGAAGCCGTCGTCGGCGTAGAACATCGGCCGGATGTAGAGCGCAGCCCCATTGTCGAAGCGGCTAACCCCGTCCTGCGCGATCTCCAGCACCTCGCCCGCCGAGACGATCGGCTTGAGGCCGAAGGCGTTGGCGGAATCGATCAAGCGCGCGCAGTGCAGGTCCAGGTCCGGCGTGACGCCCTCGAAGGCCCGCGCGCCGTCGAACACGACCGAGGCCATCCAGGCGGCATGGGTCATCGGCCCCATGATCGGTGGATTGCCTTCCTGCCAGGTGCCGTCGATGTAATGCAGTGCCTTCATGGAATGACCTCACGGGCGAAGCTGTTGGGACCCCGCGAAACGCGCGGAGCAGAAGGATAGGATAGCCGCTGGCGGCGCGGTGGCAATCGGCGCGCCGACCGCGCTGAGCACGGCTGTGCTGTGCGCATGGCTTCGCCCGTTCCGACTTACTGCCCGGCCCAGAGTATCCGGGAGATCCAGAGCAGCTCTTCGGGGGCGAAGCTGCGGTTGGGGAAAGCCGGGTTGAGCGAGCGCAGCTCGACGCGCTCCGGGCTGCGGTGGGCCAGCTCCTTGGCCATGACCTCGCCGCCGCGGGTGCGGGCGATCACCCGGTCGCCGGGCCGCAGCGGCGCCTCGGGCGAGACGATCACGATGTCTCCGTCGCGGTAGACCGGGGCCATCGACTCGCCGCTGATCTTGAGCGCGAAGGCATGCGGATCGCCGATCAGGGGGAAAGCGACCTGATCCCAGCCGCTCCCGGTGGGGTAGCCCGCGTCGTCGAAAAATCCGGCATCGCCGGCCTGGGCGTAGCCGATGACCGGCAGGTGGCGCGCCATGGCCGGCGCATTCTCCTCGCCCACCAGGCTCACGAAGTCGCCGAGCGAGGCGCCGGTGGCCTGCAAGATCTTCGACAGGGACTCGGTCGTCGGCCAACGCAGCCGGCCATCCTTGGCCGTACGCTTGCTGCGGTTGAAGGTCGTCGGGTCAAGGCCCGCTCGGCGCGCGAGTCCGGACGGCGAGAGGCCGTTCTCGGCGGCCAAGCGGTCGATGGCGCGCCAGATATCCGCATGTCTAAGCATGGAACACGGCCCCAATACTAGAGGCGGGCTCTCCAGAATTTCAGCCTAGGGGATGGGCGGATGGGAATCAATGGCGCGAACACGTATTGCGCGCGAGACTTTTACAACCGGATGCCTCTGAGCGGCCCTGTTCACGGCGGTTCGCCTTCGCTAGTCTCCGCGCCATGACGACGGGGGTCATCTATCACATGTGCCGGCAGGAGGAGTGGCAAGCGGCCGAGGCCGCCGGCCGCTACGAGGGTTCTTCCCAGGACCGCGCGGACGGTTTCATCCATTTCTCGACCGCCGAGCAGGTCGTCGAGTCGGCGGCGAAGCATCGCGCGGGCCAGTCCGGCCTCGTGCTGATCGCGGTCGACGCCGCCAAGCTGGGCGATGCGCTGAAGTGGGAGCCCTCGCGCGGCGGCGCGCTCTTCCCTCACCTATACGGCCCGCTCGGACTCGAGGCCGTCACCCGGGTCGAGCCACTGCCACTCGGGCCCGACGGCCGCCACGTCTTTCCGCCTTTGACCTGAGCGGCGGCCCGTGCCCGACCTCTATCGCTTCGTCGGGCCGCTCCTGCGCCGCCTGGAGCCGGAGGCCGCCCACCGACTGACCCTGTGGGCGCTGGGCGCAGGCCTCGCCTCGGCGCCGGGCGAGCCGGACGATCCGATCCTGGCCACGCGGGTCTGGGATCTGGCATTCGCCAACCCGATCGGGCTGGCCGCCGGCTTCGACAAGAACGCGGCGGTGATCGGCCCCATGCTGGGGCTCGGCTTCGGCTTCGTCGAGGCCGGCAGCCTGACGCCAAGGCCGCAGGCCGGCAACCCCCGGCCCCGGGTGTTCCGCCTGCCTGAGGATGGGGCGGTGATCAATCGGCTCGGCTTCAACAACGCGGGGCAAGCGGCGGCGCAGGCGCGTCTGGCGGAGACAGGGGACCGGGGCGGCCCGCTCGGCATCAACCTGGGAAAGAACCGCGATGCCGAGGATGCCGCCGCCGATTACGCGCTCGGCGCCCGGCGGCTCGCGCCCTTCGCGGGTTACCTCGTCGTCAACGTCTCCTCGCCGAACACGCCAGGGTTGCGTTTGCTTCAGGGCCGGGAGGAGCTGGAGCGAATCCTGCAAGCCGTGCGCGACGCCGTGGCCGAGGCGATCCCCCAGGGCCGCCGGCCGCCGTTGCTGGTCAAGGTCGCTCCCGATATCGCCGAGGCCGATCTCGAGGATATCGCGGCGTTGGCCGGCGCGGGCCGTTGCGACGGGCTGATCGCGACCAACACGACGATCGCCCGTCCGGCCGACCTGCGCGGCCGGGCACGCCGCGAGGCTGGGGGCTTGAGCGGCCGGCCGTTGCTGGCGCCCTCGACCGAGATCCTGGCCGCGCTCTACCGCCTGACCGGCGGCCAGGTGCCGCTGATCGGCGTGGGCGGGGTGGACAGCGGCGCGGCGGCCTACGCGAAGATCCGTGCCGGCGCCTCACTGGTCCAGCTCTACACGGCGCTGATCTACGAGGGGCCGGGACTGGTCCGGCGGATCAAGCGCGAGCTCGCGGCCCTGCTGCGCCGCGACGGCTTCGCCTCCGTCAGCGATGCGGTTGGCGCCGACCTTCGTTAAGGTGCGGTTACCGGGATAGGTTAACGCTCTGGCAAGGCGGCCTGGGCAGAGTGGGAGGCCTCTGAAGAGGGAAAGCTCCCCGGCTCATGTTCGCCTTTCGGCACGTCATCTTGCTGTTCTGCTACGCCGGGCTCGCCGCCTCGGCTGCAGTCTTCCTGCCGCAGTGGGTGCCGCGCCTCGACGGCACCATGGCTCTGCTGGCGGCGGCTATCGTCTTCGTGGCCGGCGGGGTGTTGCACGAGAACTACGCCCGGGTCGGGCGCGAGAGCCAGTTGGCCGATCAGCTCCTGGCCCAGCGCCGCGCCTATGCCGAGCTGGAGGAGGAGCTGACCTGGACCCGGCGCGAGGTCAAGGCGGTGCGCGATGCCGTCGAGACCGTCGCGCGCGCCCGGCAGGACGGGGCCGGTGGCGAGGTGGTCGCGGAGCTCAAGGTCTTGAAGTCTCTGCTCGGCAAGATGGCCGAATCGCGCCGGCAAGCCCCCGCCGTGCCGAAGGCTGCGTCAAAGCCTCGCGCGGTCGCGGCGCCGGAGCGTGCGGCCGGCAAGGCCAAGGCCGCACCAGCGCCGCTGCCGGTCGGCCACGCGGGCCCCAGGGCGGTGCCGCTCGGCGATGGGGCGAGCGACGTGCTCACCCAGGTGCGCGAGGCGATCC
>JAKSDN010000066.1 GCA_022360075.1 Kiloniellales bacterium
GCCAGTCGGCGACGCCCGGGCCATCGCGCCGGCGTGGTGCGTAGGGGTCGGTCCTGTGCTTGCTCCGGGTCGGCGGGCAGTAGAGACGGGTTGGGCCGTTGTCCGGGTCGAAGGCCCATTCGATGGCGTCGTTCTTGGTAAAGCCGCCATCGACCAGGTAATCGCGCGGCATGCGCTTGTAGCGGCGGCGAAGCTGTTTGAGCATTGGCGTGGTCCGGCCACGGTCCGAGCCCTTGGTGTCGATGCCGATGCCGGTGATGACCTGGCTTTCCAGATCGCCGGCGATCTGGAAGTTGTAGGCCGGCCGGTAGCCGCCGTCGGCCATCTTCATGACCCGGGCATCGGCATCGCTGGTCGAGGCGCGCAGCTTGCCTTGCTTGGCGACCTCGGCCTTGTTGGTCTTGGCCCGTCGTTCGCGCTCGGCCTTGAGCTTGTGCAAACGCTCTTGCGCCGCTTGGATCCGCTCAAGCCGTTCGCGCGCCGTGCGCTCCTGGGCCGCCTGCTTGCGCCGGCTGCTGGCCTGCGGATCGTCATGCAGCTCGCGCTTGAGCGCCGCAACCCGCGCCTCGGCCTCCTCGAGCAAAACATCGAGCCGCTCTTGACTGCGGAACGAGCCGGAGCCGGCACTGGCGCGCACCTTCAAGCCGTCCTGGGCCAAGCGTTCCAGGCTCACCAGGCCCTCCGAGACCAGCGCGCTCACGCTCTCGCTCAGCAAACGATCGAGAAAGCCGCCATGTGCAACCCGGAAGTCCGACAGCGTGTGATGGTTCACGCTCACCCCACCGCAGATCCAGCGGTAGACCGGGTCGCGCTTGCACAACGCAGCCAATTGCCGCGCGCTGCCCACAGCCTCGATCGTCGCGTAAAGCCAAAGCGTCATGAGGATCTTCACATCGATCGGCGGACGACCGGCCACATGTTCGCGAGCACGGATCTGGCCGTAAAGCGGCTCCAGATCCAGGCTTTCCACAAAAGCCCAGACCGCGCGAACCCGGTGATCCTCCGAGACAAGGCTATCGAGATCCACAACCTGAAGCTCAAGCTGGTCCCGCCTCGCCTCTTGAAACCGCACGGCACCAGCCTCCTGCGAGACCGGCGGCGCAGAAACAACCGGGAGCTCTTCGAACAGATCTTCGTCCTCAGCAGCCATCGATCAACACCAGCTAAAACAAACCCTCGGCATCAATTGAATCACCACTCGCTCCCGAAAACGATGATTTCTTCACAAACTCTGAGGAGCCCGCCTCAGCGGGCGTCTCGAAGGACGCACCGAGGTAATCCAGCCCCATACCATTTCCTTCGCAAGCTCTCAGCGCCGGACCTCCAGCAGGAACTCGGGCAGGATCATGGACATGCCGTTGACCATGCGCCGCTCGCCATCGGCCAGCGTCAGGGTGCGGGCGCGGTGCGGCATGTCGTCGCGCTTGGGCACGTCGAAGGGCATGACGAAGCGGTGGAACGCGTGGCTCTCGCAGCGGCCCGCGA
>JAKSDN010000396.1 GCA_022360075.1 Kiloniellales bacterium
CGCTGTCCGGGCCCATGGAATAGGCCCGCCATTCGAGCTCGCCGCTGTCGACGTTGTAGGCCGTCACGCTGCCACGCACGCCGAACTCGCCGCCGCTGATGCCGATGATCACCTTGTCCTTGACGACATGCGGTGCGCTGGTGCCGGTCTCGCCCTTCTTCGGATCGCCGTTGACGGCCGTCCAGGCCACCTCACCGGAGTCGGCGTTCAGCGCGACGACCGTGGTATCGGCCTGATGCAGGAAGATCTTGCCCGAGGCATAGGCCAGGCCGCGATTGACCGTATCGCAGCACATGACCGGGATCGTGTCGGGGTCCTGCTTCGGCTCGTATTTCCAGATCACCCGGCCATCGTCATTGAGATCGAGCGCATAGACGATGTTGGGAAACGGCGTATGCACATACATTGTATCGCCGATCACCAGGGGCGCACCCTCGTGACCGCGCAGCACGCCGGTCGAGAAAGTCCAGGCGACCTGCAGATCGCCGACGTTGTCTCTGTTGATCTGGGTAAGTTTGCTGTGGCGCGTGTTCGCGTAGTCCATCGTCGGCATCACGTACCACGCGGCGTTTTCTTGCATGACCAACAATTCGTCGTTGGCTGAAGCCGCCGCAGGGACCATGACTGCCGCCGCCAACGCGACGCCCGTCTTGAGAAGCACGGATTTCATTGTGGCTTCCTCCCGAGTTGACCTTCTTGTTTTTGGGATCGCACCGAGGGGCGACGGGTAGGGCGACATCGCCCTCAGTGAGATCCCGTTCACACCCGACAGTTCGATGTAAGGCCCTGAGCTTGGGCTCAGTGGTCGGGAGCCTTACTTGACGTGCGGTCGCGACTGATTGTTTCGCTGCCCCGGGGGCCGACTGAACTTCACCCTCGGGACATATCCGTTTTGGTAGGCGACCCTTAACCATGGTAGTAGACGCCTCACCAGTGGGCAAGGCTTAATGGCCGAATTGAGCCAAAAGTGGTTATTTGCATTCGAACACAAAGACCAACGAGCAGGGCACGGGAGGATCGAAACATGCCGGCACGCCGCCAGAGCGAACGTCGCCAGAAGGCCGTCGGTCCGCGTCGCGCGTTCCCGGCGAGCAAGTGGTTCCTCGCCGCGACGCTGCTCGCCCTCGCGCCGGCCCAAGCTGCGGAGCTCGCGCGCGGCGAGATCGAGTCCCTGCTGACGACCGCGAGCAGCCAATCGCCGGCCGACCTCTCCGGCAAGGATCTGAGGGGACTGGACCTCACCGGCCTCGATTTCAAGAGCGCGGTCCTGGAAGAGGCCAATCTCGAAGGCGCGATGCTGGCCGGCGCGAATCTGCAAGGCTCGGTCTTGAAACGCGCTAACCTGCGCGGCGTGGATCTCTCCGGCGCCAACCTCGACGTTGCGATATTGCGGGGCGCCGACCTACAGGGTGCGATCCTCAAGGACGTCAGCGCCTTCTCGACGGTGCTGGCCGAGGCTGACCTGTCCGGGGCCGACCTGCGCGGCGCCCGGCTGATCTGCAACCTCGACAAGGCGAACCTCGAGGGCGCGAACCTCGAAGGTGCGGTCATGGCCGCCGACATGCGCAACCAGCCCATGGGCCTGATGCGCGTCTCGCTGCGCAAGGCCAGCCTACAGGGTGCCAACCTGAAGGACGCGGACCTGTCGCGCGGCATGTTGGAGTTCGCCGACTTCACCGGCGCCAACCTGAGCGGCGCCAATCTGATGCGCGCCGAAGCGGCCGGCGCGGATTTCTCCGGCGCCGACATGACCCGGGCCAACCTGCGCAAGGCCGACATCCAAAGCGCGCGCTTCCTCGGTATCAAGGGCCGCGACACGCTGATCGACCTGGAGACCGCGAGCAATCGCAAGTCCGCGATCTTCGACTGACGCCAAGCCGATGCGAGGGCGAAGCTTGCGCGCGCGTCTGATCGGCTGTTTGACCGCCCTCCTCTGCGGCGCCCCATCGCTCTTCGCGGCCGAGCCGCTGCCGGTCGAGGAGATCGCGCCCGGGGTCTATTTCCACCAGGGCCCGCACGAGGAAGCCACGCCGCGGAACCTCGGCGGTTTCGCCAATGTCGGCTTCATCGTCGGCGAGCAGGCGGTCGCGGTGATCGACAGCGGCGGCAGCGCGGCCCATGGCATGCGGCTGCGCGCCGCGATCCGCACGGTCACCGATCTGCCGATCCGTTACCTCGTCATCACGCACATGCATCCCGATCATGCGCTCGGCAGCACCGCGTTCGCCGCGGACAGGCCCACGATCGTCGGCCATTTCAAGCTGGCGCGCGCCCTGGCCGCCCGCGGCGCGCACTACCTCGCCGGTCTGCAGGATGCCATCGGCGACTTGGCGGCCGGCACGCAGGCCGTGCCGCCGAGTCTGACGGTCGAGCACAGCCTCACGCTCGATCTCGGCGCGCGCAGACTTCGGCTGACGGCCCACCCGACGGCCCATTCCGACAACGACCTCACAGTCTTCGACGAGGACAGCGGTACGCTCTGGCTCGGCGACCTGCTGTTCATCGAGCGCATCCCCGCGGTCGACGGTAGCCTCAAGGGCTGGCTCTCCGTGATGGAAGAGCTGCGCGGCTGGCAGGCGGCCCGCGCGGTCCCGGGGCATGGGCCGGTGTCGACAAACTGGCCGGGGGCGCTCGACGATCAGGCCCGCTATCTGGGCAAGCTCCTGGCCGAGATCCGTGCCGTCATCGCGCGCAACGGCAGCATCGAGGAGGCCGTGGCCAGCGTCGCGCAGGACGAGCGGGGCAAGTGGCAGCTCTTCGAGGCCTACCATGCTCGCAACATCGTGACCGCCTTCACCGAGCTCGAGTGGGAGTGAGCGATTCGCATTTCCCACCCCGCCGTGGTAGAATAACGTCAGCGCTATTCGGATTGTTTTGCGTCGCAGAGGATATGCGTCGATGGATATTGTCGTGCCGACCTCGATCACCAAAGCCGGATTCGCCGCCGTCATCGCCCTGGGCCTCGTCCAGGCGGCCCCTGCGCTCGCCGCAGCCGAGGAAGACGATCCTTGGCCCGATCTGCGCGATACCCTGTTCGCGGACCGGCCGATCGAGGACGGCGCCGGCGTGATCAGCCTCGAGGCGCCTTACCGGGCCTACGACGCGGCCATCGTGCCGGTCACCATCAAGGCCGAAATGCCGCAGAGCGACGCGCGCTACATCAAGGCCATAACCCTGGTGATCGACAAGAACCCGGCGCCGGTCGCGGCGGTCTTCGGGCTGTCACCGCTGAACGGAGATGCCACCATCGCAACCCGCGTGCGGGTCAACGAGTACACCAACGTGCGCGCCATCGCCGAGACCAACGACGGCCGCCTCTACATGGCGCAGAAGTTCGTCAAGGCCTCGGGCGGCTGCTCGGCCCCGGCCCTCAAGGACCAGGAAGCCTCGCTCGCGCGGCTCGGCAAGCTGAAGCTGAAGCAGTCTGCGCGGGTCGAGCCGGGCGAGCCGAGCCAGGTCCAGCTCCTGATCAGCCACCCGAACTATTCGGGCTTGCAGATGAATCAGCTCACGCGCCACTACATCCCGGCTCACTACGTGCAGGA
>JAKSDN010001283.1 GCA_022360075.1 Kiloniellales bacterium
AGGCCGACCGCCCGCGCCCACTGGCCGGCGCAGTTGACCACGATCTCGGTCTCGATCGCGCCGCGCGCGGTGGTGACGCCGCGCACCCGGCCGCGCTGCAGCGTGATGCCGGTGACCGGGCAGTCCTCGACGATGGTGACGCCGCCCTTGCGCGCGCCCTTGGCCAGGGCTTGCGTGACGTCGGTTGGGTTGGCCTGGCCGTCGGTCGGCAGGAAGGCCGCGCCGACCACGTCCGCGGCGTCCATCAGCGGCCAACGATCCTGCGCCTCGCGCGGGCTCAGCAAGTGCATCTCCAGGCCGAAGCTGTGCGCGGTGGTGGCCTGGCGCTTGATCTCGATCAGGCGGTCGGCGTTGCAGGCCAGACGCAGGCCGCCGTTGCGCTTCCAGCCGGTGGCCAGACCCGTCTCGGTCTCCAGGCGCTCGTAAAGATCGACGCTGTACTTCAGGAGCTGGGTGATGTTGGCGTTGCTGCGGAGCTGGCCGACCAGGCCCGCGGCGTGCCAGGTCGAGCCGCTGGTCAGCTTGGCCTGCTCGAGCAGCACCACGTCGCGCCAGCCGAGCCGCGCCAGGTGATAGGCGGTCGAGCAGCCGACGATGCCGCCGCCGATGATGACCACGCGCGCCGCGGAGGGAAGATCGCTCATGCCCGGCTCACGCTCCTCCGGCAAAGGCCTGATAGGCGCGCTCGAAGCGGGCCAGGTTCTCGTCCGTGTAGGCGATGTAGTCGACCTCCAGGGTCGAGTGGATCTCCGAGACCATCGACCACATGGCCTCGCGCAGCAGCGAAGCGCACTTCATGGCCTGGTAGCGGCGCCGCAGGTCAGCATCGGCGGCGCGACCGAAGTAGGTCTCCAGCAGCCACGCTTCCTGCGCCTCGGACAGCTCGTTGTTCGAGGCGAGGCCGCCGAGATCGAACAGCGGCGAGTTGAAGCCGGCGTAGTCCCAGTCGACCAGCCAGAGACGATCGCCGTCGTCGATGAAGTTCGCGGCCAGCAGGTCGTTGTGGCCGAAGACCACGTCGATCGGCCCCACCGTGCTTTCCAGTTCCTCGGCCCGCGCCAGCAGGTCCGACAGCAGCGCCGCGCAGCGGCTGCCGCCGTCGCGCAGGGTCGCGGCGTAATCGCGGATCACGTGGAAGACCCAGAAGATCAGCACCGGGCCGCGCAGGTGTTTGGGGACCTCGCGGTGGCAGCGCTGCACCAACGGCAGAATGCGCGCCAGGTTGTTTTCGTCTCGGACGTCCTCGGCCCCGAAGGTCCGGCCCTCGATGAAGCGGGTGACGATGATGCCGGGTGCGCTATGGACCACGGCCGGCGAGACCCCTGCCGCCTCGGCCGCGCGCGCCGCCGCCAGCTCGTTGAAGCGCAGCACGCCGTGCTCGGGAATGTCCTCCCCGACCCGCACGAAGTACGATTGGCCGCCGTCGCGCACCAGGAAGTTGGTGTTGGTGATGCCGCCGGTGACCGGCTCCGGCTCGACCGGACCGGACCAGCAAGTGAGTTGCGCAGCGCGGGCGCGCGGATCGGTCAGGTCGTCCATGTCGTTTCCACTTGATGCAATAGTGGCAACAGCGGCGCTGCGTCACCCCCCTCCCTGGCCCTCCCCCACAAGGGGGGAGGGAATGACTTTGCCTCGCCGATGAGTTCTCCCTCCCCCTTGATGGGAGAGAGTCGGGGTGGGGGTGAATTCGCCGGGTATCTCAAAACAGCACTCCCCTACCCCAAACCCAAAGCCTGCTTGCGCCGTCGCGCCCAGGCGGCGATCAGGCGGTCGGCGATGATGGCGATGAAGGCGACGCTGAGGCCGGCGACCAGGCCGCGGCCGGTGTCGGCCTTGGTGAGCGCGATGTAGACCTCCTGGCCGAGGTCGCGGGTGCCGACCAGGGCGGTGATCACCAGCATGGAGAGCGCCAGCATGATCGTCTGGTTGAGACCCAGCATGATCTCCGGCAGCGAGAGCCGCAGCTTGATCTTCCAGAGGATCTGCCAGCGCGTGCAGCCGGCCGCTCTGCCGGCCTCGATGAGCTGCGGGTCGACCTGGCGCAGGCCGTGGGCGGTGTAGCGAATCGCCGGCGCCACGGCATAGGCGACGACCGCGATCATGGCGGAGAAGTCGCCGACCCGGAACAGCATCACCACCGGAATCAGATAGACGAAGGACGGCAGGGTCTGCAGCGTGTCGATCACCACCTGGACGACGCGCCCGACCCGCGGGCTCTCCGCCGCCCAGATGCCGATGGGCAGGCCGATCAGGCTCGCGAAGACCACCGAGAGGCCGCAGAGATAGACGGTGATCATGGCCTTGGCCCACTGGCCCGTGGTGACGATGAAGAGCGCCAGGGCCGCGACCAGCAGCGCCAGGCGCCAGCCGCCCAGACGCCAGCCGGCCAAGGTCAGCAGCAGCACCACGCCGACCCAGGGCAGGCCGAGCAGGAAGCGCTTGACCGGCACCAAGACGTTGACCAGCAGGAAGGTCTTCACCGCTTCCAAATCGTCGAAGAAGTTCTGATTGATCGCGGTCACCAGAGAGTCCCAGAAGGAGCCGGTGGTGACCTGCCAGGCCTCCGGATAGCTCTGCACGGCGGGCAGCAGGAGGCCGATCAGGCCGGCGAGGACGACCACCGCGAGCGCAGCCGTAGTCATGGGATGACGCTGCGGCCAGGCGTGCGGCAGGCTCTCGTCGTGCTCGGGCGGCGGGCGCTTGGCGAAGGCCTGGCTCAGGCGGTCGAGCGCGATGGCGAGCACGACGATGGCGATGCCGGCCTCGAGCCCGGCGCCGATGTTCAGCCGCTTGAGCGAGGTCAGCACGTCGAAGCCGAGCCCACCGGCGCCGATCATCGAGGCGATGATCACCATGTTGAGCGACAGCATGATGACCTGATTGACGCCGACCATCAGGCTCGGCGTCGCCGAAGGTACCAGCACCTTCCAGGTCATCTGGCGTGTCGAGCAACCGGCCATGCGGCCGAAATCGGTGACCTCGTCGGGCACCTGGCGCAGGGCCAGCATGGTGACGCGCACCATCGGCGGCATGGCGTAGATGATGGTCGCGATCATGGCCGCGACCGGCCCGAAGCCGAAGAGGAAGAGCACCGGCACCAGATAGGCGAAGATCGGCACGGTCTGCATGAGGTCGAGCACCGGCGTGATCGCCCTCTCGAACCAAGGCCAGCGATAGCCGGCGATGCCGATCAGCAAGCCGCCCGCGACGCCGAAGGGCACGGCAATAACGATGGAGGAGAGCGTCACCATCGCGCTCTCCCACTGGCCGAAAACCGCGAGATAGAGGAAGCAGGCGCCGATCAGGCCGGCGAGCTTCCAGTCCGCGGCGAAGCGCGCCAGGGCGACGACGACGAAGGTGACCGCGACCCAGGACAGCGGCGGCAGGACCTGCAGCGCGTCCGAGCCCTGGCCGAAGACGAGGCCGCTCGAGAGCAGGCTCGTCGCCGCCTGCAAGGGCCAGTCGAGCAGCCAGGCGACGGAGCGGGTCAGCTCCTTGACGGTGAAGAGGCCGAGGCTGGCTTCGTTCACCAGCCACTTCATAAAGGCCGTGATCTCGCTCTTGAGCGGGATCACCCAGCCGCGCGGGTACTTAAGGGTCCAAGGCGCGAGCTCCTTGCCGAAGAGCGCCAGGGCAAAGGTCGCCGAGAGCGCGCCCAGCCAGAGCAGGCTCCAGGGCCGCAGCAGCCGGCCGGGCAGCCCGCCGCCGACCTCGGCCCCACCGGCGACGCCAAGCGCCATCACGCCGACTCCCGCCCGACCAGAACGGCGATCACCGCCTCGCGGGTCAGCCGGCCGATGGCGCGACCCTGGCCGTCGACCACGGCGAAGGGCTGGTCGGCGCTTTCCACCCGAGCGGCGAACTCGGCGACGCATGCGTCCGCGGCGACCTTGCCGGCGAAACCGTTTTCGGCCGCCCCTTCCGGCAGCGGCGCCATGATCGAGCGGGCCGAGAGCACCTTGGCGCGCGAGACATCGCGCGTGAACTCCGCGACGTAGTCTGTGGCCGGCTGGGTCACGAGCTGCTCGGGCGTGCCGAGCTGGATGATCACGCCGTCCTTCATGATCGCGATGCGGTCGGCCAGTCGGATCGCCTCGTCGAAGTCGTGGGTGATGAACACGATGGTTTTGCGCAGCACACTCTGCAGGCGCAGGAACTCGTCCTGCATCTCGCGGCGGATCAGGGGATCGAGCGCGGAGAAGGGCTCGTCGAGGAACCAGATCTCCGGCTCGACCGCGAGCGAGCGGGCGATGCCGACGCGCTGCTGCTGGCCGCCCGACAGCTCACGCGGGTAGTAGCGCTCGCGCCCGGCCAGGCCGACCAGCTCGATCACCTCGAGCGCGCGCTTTTCGCGAACGCGGCGCTCGATGCCTTGCACCTCCAAGGGAAAGGCGACGTTGCCGAGCACCGTCAGATGCGGCAGCAGGGCGAAGTGCTGGAACACCATGCCCATCTTGTGCCGGCGCAGCTCGATCATCTCGCGCTCTGAGGCCTTCAGGAGATCGCGATCCTCGAAGAGGATCTCGCCGCCGGTCGGCTCGATCAGGCGCGAAAGACAGCGCACGAGGGTGGACTTGCCGGAGCCCGAGAGGCCCATGATGACGAAGATCTCGCCCTCGAAGACCTCGAGGTTGGCGTCGCGCACGGCGCCGATCAGGCCGGCCGCGTCCAGCTCTTGATCGCTCGGTGCGCCGCCGGCGCGCGACAGCATGGCCTCGGCATGGTCGCCGAAGAGCTTCCAGACATGGCGGCAGGTGAGCTTCGCCTTGCTCCCCTGCCCCGCCGCGTCGCTGGCCATGCTGTGCGCCTCGGTCGCTGTCGGTGGCTTGCTCAGAGTTCGTTCGGAAGGCGAGAGTCGGCATTTGAATGGCCAGCCCATACCTCCCTCACTGTCATTGCCGGGCTTGACTCGGCAATCCATCGAGGTCCGAGTCCGGGACCCCGATGGACCCTCGGGTCAAGCCCGAGGGTGACAGCGAATGGGGGTTTCAGGGCAACTCTCAAACAGCCAGACTTCTCCTTCCGGGCAAACTCAGACCTTACTGGCTACAGGCGATCCACTCCTGCCAGTCGCCCTCGTTCTTGGCGACCCAATCGGCCACCACATCGTCGACCGACGCGCCGTCGAGATCGACGCGGCCGATCATCTCGCCCATGGACTGGTTGTCGATCTTGAAGTTGCGCACCGCCTCGTAGGCGCAGGGCCACTTCTGCGCGCCGTCCTTCCAGCCGACCTTCTTGATCCAGCCGCGCGGCTTGCCGCAGTCGTAGGCCATGTCGGGATTGCCGCCCCAGGCGGGGTCGTCGTAGCACGCGTCGGTGTAGCGCGGGAACTCGACCCATTCGCCCTCGAACTTGATCGGCGCCCAGTGCGGCGTGTAGATCCAGCCGAGCCACGGCGCCTGGCGCTCGTAGGCCGACTTCAGCTCTGCGAAGAGCGCGGCGTCGGTGCCGGCATGCACGACCTCGTAGTCCAGTTCCAGGGCCTCGGCGCGCTCGTCGTCGAAGCCGCCCCAGGTCACCGGGCCGCCGAGATAGCGGCCGCTCGGCGCGGTCTCCGGCGTAGAGAAAACCTCGGCACAGTCGTTGAGCGCTTCCCAGTCCGGCAGGCCCGGGCACTGCTCCTTCATGTAGAGCGGGTACCACCACTCTTCGATCGCCTGCATGCCGGTCTCGCCGAGGTCGAGAGTCTTGCCGGTCTTGAGGCTTTCCTCCATCGCCTGCTTGCCGGTGGTCTCCCACATCTCCATCGCGATATGGAGGTCGCCGGACTCCAAGCCCGCGAACTGCGCGATGTAGTCGGCCTGCTGATACTTGACGTTGTAGCCGGCCTTCATCAGCACCTCGCCCATGATGTGCGTGGTGATGTACTGACCGGTCCAGTCGTGGATAGTCAGGATGATCGGGTCCTTGGACTCGACCGCCGCCTGGGCCGGCGCCAGCGCCGCGCCGGCCATGGCCAAGCCCCCGAGCAACGCAATGCCTAGCCTGGTTATCGATGCCATCTTTCGTTCTCCCTGTTCGTTTTGCACTCTCTCGAGCCACCCCTATTGGCCGCCGTCGGCGATGAACGCGCTCCGGCAGCCGCGATCGAGCCAAGGGATTCCCACAGAGAATACAACAAAATTCCACGTTTGTTATGGATTTTTGAGGTTTTTTCGGGCTGAATTCGACGATGAGCTCGAAACAGTCCGACAGACATGAGGCGGCGACGCTCCGCGAGCCGCGCCCACGATCGGCCATGGATTGAACGCCATGCACTTGTCCGTTCGCCAATCGGAGATCCTCCGCCAGGTGCGTCAGCGCGGCTCCTGCACGATCGGCGACCTCGCGTCGCACCTCAAAGTCTCGGACGAGACCATTCGCCGGCACGTCAAGCCGCTGGTCACCGAAGGCCTGGTGCGCCGCGTGCACGGCGGCATCGTGCTGCCGGACCCCTACAACGAACCGCCCATCCAGCGCCGTTTGCTGGAGCAGCCGGAGGCCAAGGAGCGCATTGCCGCCGTCGTGGCAGCGTCGATCAAGGACGGCGACTCCCTGGTCATCGACACCGGCTCGACCACCACCTATGTGGCGCGGGCCCTGCTCGAGCACTCGAACCTCGTCGTGGTCACCAACTCGGCGCAGATTGCCGGGCTGCTCGCCTGCCGCAACGGCAACCGGGTCTTCATGGCCGGCGGCGAGCTGCGGCCCCATGACGCGGCCGCCTTCGGGCCGGACACGACCGACTTCGTCAGGCGCTTCGAGGTCCAGCATGCCATCCTGTCGATGGGCGCGATCCATGCCGACAAGGGTTTCATGGTCTATCACCTCTGCGAAGCGGAGTTCTCGCAGGCCGCGATCGGACAGGCCGAGCGGGTGATCGTCGCCGCCGACTCCACGAAGTTCGATCGCAGCAGCCTGGTGCGCGTCTGCGCGCCGGAGGCCATAGACCTGCTGGTCACCGAGCGGCGCCCGGCCGCGGAGTTGGCGAGACGCCTGGCCGAGGCCGAGGTGGAGGTGCGGGTCGCCTTCGAAGCGGACGACCGCAACGCTGCCGCGTGAGGTCCCGACAAATCACGTTAACCACGCCTGTTAACCATCTATTAATAAATGGCAAATCGGGACCCACCCTGTTAGCCTGAAAATGTCGCGCATTGGGAGCGCGGCGGGAAGGTTAGGGTGTCATGAGAGTTCCGGCTGCCATCTTCGCGGCCCTCCTGGTCGGCGCCGTTTCGGGGCCTGATCCGGTGAAGGCCGAAGAGGTCGTCGTCCATCGCGGCTCGCAGGTCAGCGTCGAGGCGACGGGGATCGTCGAGGCCAAGGAGGCTGGCGGCGTCGTTGTACAGCGCGGCCGGGCGGAGGAGAAGATCGCGCCGGCCCCGTCGCGGGCTAAAGCCGCTCCGCGTCTCCAGTTCATAGGCGGCGAGGACGTCTGGCTGCTCGACCGCAAGCGCGGCCGTCTGATCGGCTGCGAGCTGCGCAAGACGTCGAGCGTCGGCAAGAACCGGGTGGCCTGCTCGGCACGCTCGATCAAGGCGGTCTTGCGCTAGGCGCCTGACGGCGACTGCCTACTTCGTCGTCGCGACGAAGACCCCGTCCCAGTCGGGGCCGGGTGGCTCGGCCTGGAACTGGGCGATGCGGGACTCGTGCAGCTCGTAAAGCGTGCCCAGCCGCTGGGTCGGGTCCAGCTCCCGGCAGTCCGCGGCGACGGTTCGCGCCTGGGGCCATTCCTGATTGCGGTAATCGTGCAGCAGGTCGCCGTTCTTGCGCGCGAAGACCGTGAAGGCCGGGTCCTGCGCCATCGCCTCGTCGCCGAGCAGCGCGAAGATCCGCTCGGGCTCCTTCTTGCCCTTGACGGCGATCAGATCGAGCTCGAGGACGGCCAGGTCGTCCCTGACGGCCGCGGCCGTGCGCGAGCCGAGCACGATCTCGACGCCGTAGTTCTTGGATTGCCCCTCGAGCCGCGAGGCGAGATTGACCGCGTCGCCCAGAACCGAATAGTCGAAGCGCTGCTCGGAGCCGACGTTGCCGACGGTGCAGTCCCCGCTGTTGATGCCGATTCCCACCTTGAGCGGGATGAAGTCCTCACCGGCCGCCTCGGCCTCGGCCTCCCGCTCCGCGTTCAGGGCCTCGACACGGCGCAGCATGACCAGGGCCGCCTGGCAGGCGTGGCTGGCATGGTCCGAGTCGTCCAGCGGGGCGTTCCAGAAGGCCATGATGCAGTCGCCCATGTACTTGTCGATCGTGCCGCCGGTCTCGAGGATCGCATCGGTCAGAGGCGTCAGCAGTCGGTTGATCAGGGTCGTCAGGCCCTGCGGGTCGGCCTTGAACTGTTCGGAGATCGAGGTGAAGCCGCGCACGTCGCAGAACAGCACGGTCATCTCACGGGTCTCGCCGCCGAGCACCAGCCGGTCGGGGTTCTCGGCGAGCTGCTCCACCAGGGCGGGCGAGAGGTACTGGCTGAAGGCGCCGCGCACCTGGCGCCGCTGGCGCTCCTCGCGCAGATAGTTCTCGTAGACCAGCAAGGCGTAGAGGAAGAGGCCGGCGACCATGGCGAAGGCGACGTCGACCAGCAGCCCTTCCTTGACGTAGAGATACCAGGAGCCGGCGGCGAGCGACGCCGAGACCGCGCCGCCCAGGATCAGGGTCCAGAGCGCGCCGAGCAGCGGCACGAGCGTGATGATGATCAGGCCGACAAAGGCCGTGACGACCAGCTCGCCGGCAATCGCCAGGTGCGGGCGCGTGAGGAAGGACTGCGAGAGGATTCCCTCCAGAATCTCGGCATGCACCTCGACGCCCGGGATCGCCCGGTCCACCGGCGTCGACTTGATGTCCAGAAGGCCCACGGCCGATGTGCCGAACAGCACGAGCTTGCCGGCCAGCTTTTCCTTCGGCACGGCCCCGGACAGCACGTCCTTGGCGGAGACGTAGCGCTCGGGCCGGTGCCCGCTGTAGTGCACCCAGATCTGGCCGTGCTTGTCGGTCTGGATCAGCGCGTTGGCGATCACGACGCCGTCGATCCCGCCCTCCTGGCGCTTGATGGCGTAGGTCTGCTGGCCGGTCGCGACCCGCAAGAGCTCCAGGCTCAGGGCCGGCGCGATCTGGTCCTTGACCATGAGCACGGCCGGCACGCGGCGCACGATGCCGTCGCGCTCGGGCACGACGCTGATCATGCCGATCCCGCTGGCCGCATTCTCCAGGACAGGGATGTTCTGGACCGCGTTCTCGAACTTGGTCAGGAAGCGGCGCGGGTCGCCGCCGACCGTGGCGACGCTGACGTACTTGAGCCGCCGCTCCTCGTCCAACACCTCGCCGCCATAGCCGGATTGGCCCAGCACGACGCGGGTCTGCTTCAACATGCGGGCGAGCCAGACATCGTTGCTCGGCAGGGCGCGCAGCTCCTCGCGCAGCGACTCGTCGACACCCCGTAGCGCCTCGGCGACCGACCCGGCCGAGGAGCGATCGGGCTCGGGGAAAACGACGTCGAAGGCCAGCGCCGCCGCGCCGGCCTCGAAGACCTCGCGCACCAGATCGGCGACGATCGTGCGCGGCCAGGGCCACTGCCCGACCGTCGCGAGGCTCGGCTCGTCCAGATCGATGATGACCACCGGTTGCGGCGTGAAGTCCCGCGGCTTGGCGAGCTGATAGAGGTCGAAGATCTTCAGCCGCAGGATCTCCAGCGGGACCGGGTCCCACAGCCGCGCCGCCAGCAAGACGACGAGCAGCGCGAAGGCCAGCACGCGCCCCAGCCCGAAACCGCCCAGCGCGCGCAGCAAGCGCCGCCGCCTGCGCCGCGGTGCCGGGCGATCGTTCTTCGCCTCCGGCGACGCGACGGGATCGGCGACTTCGTCATCGATGACTTGGCTGGAAGGGCCCTCGGGCATCGCTCGCTTTTTGCTCTGGTCCCTTTTTTCGCGCTGCTTGTCACAGGCCTGGTGAAGTGTCGCACAGCGCCGAAAGCCTGAACAGCGGCATGACGTCGGCGCGTCCGCCTCGGCTCAAATCCGGGCCGCGACCGGCCCCCCTAGCGCCCGTCCGGGAATCGTGTAACCATCCGACGACGAATAACCAGGGTCAAAAGCAATGGCAGGGCGATTTGATGCTCAAGCCGGCCCGAACGACGGAAAGGTGGGGCAATGTCCGACATTTTGCTGGTCGGTGTCGACGGTAGCGACACCGGAAAGCGTGCGGCCGATTTCGCGGCGGCACGGGCCAAGGATAGCGGCGCGCAACTTGTCGTCGCTTACGTGATCGAGTGGTCACCCTACACGTTCAACACGCCTCAAGAGAACGAGGAACGCCACAAGCGGCGCGAAGAGGAGATCTCCCGGGCCGAGAGCCAAGTCATCGAGCCTCTCGTCAAGGCCCTGAGCGGTCAGGGCATTACGGCCAAGGGCGTGGTCCGTCACGGCCACGCGGCCGAAGTGCTGAGCCAGCTCGCGACCGAGGAGGGAGCCGGCCAGATCTTCATCGGCCGGCGCGGGCTCTCGAAGCTCCAATCCCTGCTGTTCGGCAGCGTCGCCGGCAGCCTGGTCCAGATTTCACCGGTCCCGGTGACCGTTATTCCCTGAGCAGCGTCGCGAGCAAGACCGCCAAGAGGCGGCCCGACGCTAGACGAGATACCAAGGGAGGCTTCCATGAAGAAATTTCTGACCATCTGGATTACGACATTGCTCTGGGCATCGGCCGCCCAGGCCCAAGAGGCGGGCGGCATCGACGAGGCGATCAACACGACGATCGCCCCGGTCTCCAACGCCATCGTCAGCGTGGTCTTCTATTCGGTCCCGGTCCTGGGCGCCGATCTGCCGCTCATCGTCGTCTGGCTTGTGGTCGCCGCGGCCTTCGCCACGGTCTACTTCAACTTCATCAGCTTCCGCGCCTTTGGCCACGCCATCGAGCTGATCAAGGGCGACTACTCGAACCCGAAGGACGCGGGCGAGGTCTCTCACTTCCAGGCCCTGGCGACGGCGCTCTCGGGCACGGTCGGCCTCGGCAACATCGCGGGCGTCGCGATCGCCGTGTCGATCGGCGGACCGGGCGCGACCTTCTGGATGATCCTCGCCGGACTCATGGGCATGTCGCTCAAGTTCGCCGAGTGCACCTTGGGCGTTAAGTACCGCAACGAGTACGCCGACGGCACGGTCTCGGGCGGTCCCATGTACTACCTGAGCAAGGGCCTGGCCGAGAAGAACATGGGCGGGCTCGGCCGCGTGCTGGCGGTCTTCTTCGCGATCTGCTGCATCGCCGGCGCGCTCGGCGGCGGCAACATGTTCCAGGCCAATCAGTCCTTCAAGCAGTTCGTCAACGTCACTGGCGGCGACGCGAGCTTCATGGCCGACAAGGGCTGGCTCTTCGGTCTGATCATCGCGATCATCGTGGGCGCCGTGATCATCGGCGGCATCAAGTCGATCGCCAAGGTGACCGAGAAGGTCGTGCCCTTCATGGCGATCGTCTACTGCACCGCCGCGCTCATCATCATCATTTTCAACATCGGCGCCGTGCCGGCGGCCTTCGGCGCGATCATCGGCGGCGCCTTCAGCGCGGAGGGCGTGGCCGGCGGCGCGATCGGCGCGCTGATCCAGGGCTTCAAGCGGGCCGCCTTCTCGAACGAGGCCGGCGTCGGATCGGCCTCGATCGCGCACTCTGCCGTGCGGACCAAGGAGCCGATCACCGAAGGCCTCGTCGCGCTGCACGAGCCCTTCATCGACACGGTGGTGATCTGCACCATGACGGCCCTGGTGATCGTGATCACCGGAACCTACACGGCGGGCGGCGGCATGAGCGGCGTCGAGCTGACCTCGATGGCCTTCGAGAGCGCCTTCTCCTGGTTCCCCTACATCCTGGCGGTAGCGGTGATCCTCTTCGCCTTCTCGACCATGCTTTCCTGGTCCTACTACGGGGCGAAGTGCTGGACCTATCTGTTCGGCGAAAACAAGACGATGGATCTGATCTTCAAGCTGATCTTCTGCATCTTCGTGGTGATCGGCGCGTCGATGAACCTCGGCCCCGTCGTCGACTTCTCCGACTCGGCGATCTTCGCCATGGCCGTGGCCAACATCATCGGCCTCTACCTGCTGTTCCCCGTGGTCAAGCGCGAGCTCGAGTCCTATTGGTCGCGCCTGAAGAGCGGCGAGATCCAGAAGTACTCGGTGGATCACGTCGGCACCTGAGGCGGGAAAAAGACGGAAAGCCGGCGGCCTCCGAGTATCTCGGAGGCCGCCGATTTTCTTATGGCAAGTCGGTCGTGGTTTGCGCCAGCCGGAAAGATCGGTCTGCCTCGAGCGGGAACGATCCTCCGGCCGTCATTGCGAGCCGGCGCTAGCCGGCCCCTCGGACCACTGGGCAATCCAGAGCCGCCGCTCAGACGTCAGCATGGATTGCTTCGCTACGCTCGCAATGACGAAGCCGAATAGTGCGTGTCGTTTGCGGTTTGCGCCGCGTCAGTCCGCGTAGCCGCCCCACTTGCCGCGGCCGTCATAAACCTTGATCGCGCTCGTCGGCGTTTCGGTCTGTGCGGCGGTCTCACTGGACCGGGCATCGGCGTCGGCGGGGGCCTCGACCGGTCCGCGGGCGATGGCGAGCAGCGCGACCAGCGTCAGGATAGCCGCGGCCACGAGAACGGTACGCAATGACTCGGACGCGTTGGGCTTCTCGGTTTCCCAGCGCAGGATCTCCGAGTCGGACGAGCGGAAACCCCTAGCCTTGTCTTGAGCATATGACATCAGAACTCTCCTTATCCGATACGAGTGCTCAGGGTCTCCCGGGAAGGCCACTGTCCTGAACGTATGAAGCCGATATGCTTCTTGTTGTCGGGCACGACAAACGACAAGTTCTCACGGCATAGATTAGGAATTCTAATCCGAAACACGGTCGCCGCGGGCTCGTGGCCCGAGGCTCAAGCGGGCTCTATGCGGCACTGGTAACAGTTGTTCGAGGCCGAGCGGACGTGCAGGTAACGCACGTCGGAGCGCGCCAGGATCTTCGCCGCCGCGTCCGCCAAAACGGCCGTCGGCACCACGTCTCCGGTCCCGTACACGATCCGATCGTCGGCGCCGTAGCCTCGGATGAGCAGGCTTTCCCGTTCCAGGTACATCGCCGGCAGTTCGGCCGTGCGTTCGTAGCGCGCACAGGACTCGGCATGCAGGAAGATCGGTCCGACCTCGGCATAGGGTTGGCGTGCCGGGAACGGCCGGTAGCCCAGGATCAGATAGGGCTCGTCCGCGGCGACAGGTGCGAGGCAGTGGCGGCAGGGCACGCCTTTGCCGTCGGAGATATGCCGTTCCGGCGGCTGGCCGTTGGCGTCCGGTGCCCCGGCCTGGAAGGCGCGGGCGGTCTCGGTCGGCATGGCCTCGAAGTGCAGGCGGATGGTCATGGGCTCAATCCTCATCGGCGGGCGTTCGTAGTGCCTAGATGAGGGTCAGCCCGCGTATCGTTCCATCCGCTTCTTGCGCTTCAGGCGGGGACCTCCATTTCTCCCTCGCTGACCAGGACCGTAGCGCCGCCGACCCGCACCGCCGTGACCTGACCGGCCGCCTTGTCGGCCTCGATCTCGATCCGGCTCGGCCGGCCCATCTCGAGACCCTGGGCGACGACCCAACGGCAGGTGCCATCGCGGGCGGCCGCGCGCGACGCTAGGTAGCCGGCGAAGGCCGCTGCCGCGGCGCCCGTGGCGGGGTCTTCCGGAATCCCCATCGCCGGCGGGAACATGCGCGCCTGCCGGTCCGCCCCCTCGCCGGCTTCGGGCGTGAAGACGAAGACGTTGGGCGCCCAGAAGTCGGCCAGTGTGGATTGCCAGCGCGACATGTCGATTCGCACGCGCCCCAGAGCCGCGCGCGAGACGACGGGAACGAAAAGAAACGGCACCCCGCAGGACCAGGTCTCAGGTTTGTCGTCGCCCTGCAGAAGGTCCTCGGCTGTCAGGGACAGGACCTGGGCGAGCTCGGTCGCCGGCGGCGGCGCGGGCCCCTGCTCCGGCAATTGCGCCGCGGAGAGCTGCGAGAATACGGGACGGCCATCCTCGGCACGGATCTCGA
>JAKSDN010000214.1 GCA_022360075.1 Kiloniellales bacterium
ATCCAACGCCGGCCCCCAGCCGAGGGCGACGCCGACGAGTCCGACGATCTGCCGGCGGGCACGGCGGAGCGTTTCGGCGCCGCCTTGACGATCGGCGACTTCAATGCCGACGGGCTGGCCGACCTCGCGGTCGGCGTACCCTTTCAGGACCTGGAGGGGCTGACCGACGTGGGGGCGGTCACCGTCTTCTACGGCGATCCCGAGCAGGGCCTCGTGACCAACGGCGGCGAGCTCTGGTACCAGGACAAGACGGGGATCGAAGGCACTGGCGAGGACCTGGATCTGTTCGGCTTTACGCTCGCCGCCGCGGACTTCGATGGCGACGGCGCCGATGACCTGGCCGCGGGCGTACCTTTCGACAACACGCGGAGCATCAAGAACGGCGGTGCGGTCAACGTGATCTACGGCTCGCTGACGGGCCTGGATTCCGCGCGCAGCCAAATCTTCGACCAGCTCCGCCTCGGCGTTGAGGTTCAGGCCGGCAACGCCCAGTTCGGCAAGACCCTGATCACCGGCGACTTCAACGGCGATGGCCTGGCCGACCTGGCGGTCGGGGCGTCCGAGGAGACCTGGGAGCGGGCCAGCCAAGCCGGCGCAGTGCACGTCATCTACGGCGACACAGGCGGCCTTTCCGCGGCGGACAGCCAGATCTGGCGCCAGTCGGACCGCTTCATCATGGGCGGCGACCTGCGCAACGACGGGGATCGCTTCGGCACCGCCCTGGCGGCCGGCGACTTCGACGGCAACGGCGCGGTCGACCTCGCCATCGGAACGCCCTTCGACAACTGGGGGGAGCAGGAGGACGCCGGCACGGTCAACGTCATCTACGGCACCCGGCGCGCGGGCCTGGTCGTCGATCAGGACCAGATCTGGCATCAAAACGTGGTCGGGACCGGGCTGACCAACGCCGCCCGCAACAACTACGGTGCCGCTTTGGCGGCCGGCGACTTCAATGCCGACGGCTATCGCGATCTCGCGATCGGCATTCCTGGCCAGGCCGACGGGGTCCGCCAGCGGGTCGGCGCCGTGCACGTGATCTACGGCTCGCCCAAAGGCCTGAGCGCGGCGGCCGGCAATCAGATCTGGCAAGAGGGCAAGGACGGCCTCTCCGGAGACCGCGAGGCCGGCGACGAGTTCGGCTCCATCCTGACCGCGAGCGACCTGAACAGCGACGGCGCCGACGATCTGGTGATCGTGGCCCGGCGCGACCGGGCCGAGGCGACGGAGAACGCGGGCGGCGTCTACGTGCTCTACGGCTCAGACGCCGGTTTGCAGGCAGGCGACCATCAGGTCTGGCATCAAAGCAGCCCCGGCCTGACCGGCGAGGCCGAAGCGGAGGCCTTCTTCGGCGCAGCGCTGGGCGTGGCCAGGGGTGCACTGCCGAAAGGCGGTGAGTAGCGGGCCTCCGCCCCCTTCGCAAGCCGAGGCGCAATCACTCGGACTGCGATCGTTTGTCTCGGATCTTGCGCCACTTGGCGACGTTGCGGTTGTGCTCCTTCAGCGTCTTGGCGAAGACGTGACCGCCGCTGCCGTCGGCCACGAAGTACAGGAACTCGGTCTCGGCCGGGTGGAGCACCGCCTCCAAGGCGGCCCGGCCGGGGTTTGCGATCGGACCCGGAGGCAGGCCGTCGATCATGTAGGTGTTGTAAGGCGTTGCGACTTTCAGGTCCTTGCGGAGCAGCGCCCGGTCGAGCTGGCCCAGACCGCTGGAGAGGCCGTAGATCACGGTCGGGTCCGACTGCAGGCGCATGCCTTTCTTCAGACGGTTGATGAAGACTCCGGCGACCAGGGCCCTTTCCTCCGGGACCGCCGTTTCCCGCTCGACAATGGACGCCAGGATCACGGCCTCCTCGGGGCTTTTCAAGGGCAGGCCTTCGCTGCGCTTCGGCCAAAGTTCGGCCATGAGAGAGTCGCGGGCCTGCGCCATGCGCGCCAGCAGCTCGTCGCGCGAATCGTTCAAGGAGTAGTGATAGGTCTCAGGCAGAAGACTGCCCTCGGCGGGGATCGCCTCGATCTTTCCGTCCAGCCCCTGGGCATCGTTGATCAGGGCCACGAGGCGCAGGCTCGTCACCCCCTCGGGCACCGTGAGGCGATGGGCGACGGTTCGCCCCGCGGCTAGCAGCTCCATGGCCTGACGCATGGAGATCCCCGCGGAAAGGCTGTACTCGCCGGCCTTCAAGTCGCGCGCCCGGCCTTCGTAGCGCACGCCAAGCACGAACAGCCAGGGCGCCTCGATGGCGCCGGCCACCGCGAGGCTCTGGGCGATGGCCTCCAGGCCGGCGCCGCGCGGAATGACAACGGTGGTCTCCTGCGCCAGCGGGCCGGGACGCTCGAAGCGCTGCATGGCCTCGTGCGCGAGCAACCCGAGGGCGGCGACCAGCAGAGGGATGGCGAAGAGAACGAAGACGAAGGCGGCCCGCCGCACGGGGGCACCCCGTCAGTGAACGGCCGAGAGCACGAGCGAGGCGTTGGTTCCGCCAAAGCCGAAGGAATTCGACAACGCCTTTTCGACTTTCCGCTCCTTGGCCCGGTGCGGCACGAGGTCGACGTCGTCGCAGCCCGACGAGGGGTTGTCGAGATTGAGGGTCGGCGGCACCAAATCGTGGTTGATCGCGAGGATCGAGAAGATCGACTCGACGGCACCCGCGGCGCCCAAGAGATGACCGACCGCCGACTTGGTGGAAGACATGGAAAGCTTGGCGGCGTGGTCGTTGAACAGACGCTTGACGGCGCCGAGCTCGATCTCGTCACCCAGCGGCGTCGAGGTCCCATGGGCATTGATGTAGTCGATGTCCTCGGGGTTCAGCTCGGCGCGCCCGAGCGCATTGCGCATCGCCCGAAAGGCGCCATCCCCATTCTCGGCAGGCGCCGTGATGTGGTGCGCGTCTCCCGACATGCCGTAGCCGGCCAGCTCGGCGTAGATCCTGGCTCCGCGCTTCGTGGCGTGATCGAGCGACTCGAGGATCACGATGCCGGCACCTTCGCCCATGACGAAGCCGTCGCGATCGCGGTCCCAGGGCCGCGAGGCCTTTTCCGGTGTATCGTTGAAACCGGTCGAAAGCGCGCGCGAGGCCGAGAAGCCCGCGATTCCGAGGCGGCAGACCGCCGCCTCCGAGCCGCCAGCCACCATCACGTCAGCGTCGTTCAACGCGATCAGCCGCGAGGCGTCGCCGATCGCGTGGGCACCGGTCGAGCAGGCCGTCACCACCGAGTGGTTCGGGCCCTTGAAGCCGTAGCGGATCGAGATCTGACCGGAGAGGAGATTGATCAGCGCCGCGGGGATGAAGAAGGGACTGAGGCGGCGCGGCCCGCGCTCGGAAACCGTGATCGAGCCGTCGTAGATCGTCTCGAGACCGCCGATGCCCGAGCCCACCATGACGCCCGTACGCTCCAGGCTCTGCTCGTCGCTGGGTGTCCAGCCGGCATCGTCCAGGGCCTGCTGGGCAGCAGCCATGCCGTAGACGATGAAGCGGTCGACCTTGCGCCGGTCCTTCGCGGCCATGTAGTCGTCCGCGTTGAAGCGACCTTCCTCGGTCTCACCGATCGGGATCTGGCCGGCGATCTTGCACGGCAAGTCGGACACGTCGAAGTTCTGGATGCCGCCGATCCCCGACTCGCCGCGGACCAAGCGCTCCCAGGTCGCCTTCACCCCATTGCCGAGGGGTGAAACCAGCCCCAGGCCCGTAACGACAACACGTCTCATGGCAGATTTGTGCCTGGCCCGCGCTCCAAGTGCGGTCGCCTCACCGAAGGGGCGCGGCCGCCAGCCTCACGCATGCTCCTGGATGAAATCGATGGCGTCCTTGACGGTGACGATCTTCTCCGCGGCGTCGTCCGGAATCTCGCAGCCGAACTCTTCCTCGAAAGCCATCACGAGCTCGACCGTATCCAGGCTGTCGGCGCCCAGGTCATCGATGAAGCTCGCGGTCTCGGAGACCTTCGCTTCCTCTACGCCAAGATGCTCCACGACGATCTTCTTGACGCGCTCGGCAATGTCGTTGCTCATGCCGTTCCTTACCCCTCAATCCTATGCGACTCTTGACTGCGGCGACCACCTTGGCCTGGCGTAGGCGACGCTCGCCGGCTGCGAGCAAGGCCGCGCTCTTAGCACAGTCGGCCCCCATATTAAAGCGCCCCGGAGCACGGGTCCGGGGGCTTTGAAAGACCCTATATCATGGCCATTCCCCCATTCACATGCAAGGTCTGGCCCGTCACATAGGCGGCCTCCTCCGAGGCCAGGAACAGCACGCCGGCGGCGACTTCCTCGGCCGTTCCCATGCGCCCGGCCGGGATCGCGGCGAGGAGCTTCTCGTGCTGCGCCTCGTCGAGGGCCGCGGTCATGGCGGTCTCGATAAAGCCGGGCGCCAAACAGTTCACGGTGATCCCCCGGGAGGCCACCTCCTGCGCCAGGGCCTTGGCCATGCCGGTCGTTCCCGCCTTGGACGCCGCATAGTTGGCCTGGCCGGGGTTGCCGGTGGTCCCGACGATCGAGGTGATCGCGACGATGCGGCCCCAGCGCCGCTTCATCATGCCGCGCAGCGCCGCGCGGGCGAGGCGGAAACCGGCCGTGAGGTTGACCTCGATCACCCGCGCCCAGTCTTCGTCCTTCAGGCGCAGCGCGAGATTGTCGCGCGTGAGACCGGCGTTGTTGACCAGGATATCGAGCTGCCCCATCGCCGCCTCGGCCTGGCCGACGAGACCCGTCGTCTGCTCCGGGTCGGAGAGGTCGCAGGGCAGCACATGGGCCCGCTCGCCGAGCGCGGCGGCGAGCTGCTCCAGCGCCTCGGTCCGCGTGCCCGACAGGCCGACCACGGCACCCTGGTCATGCAGCCGACGCGCAACCGCGCCGCCGATGCCGCCGGACGCGCCGGTAACAAGGGCAGATTTTCCCGTAAGATCAAACATTTATCGAACCTCTTTTGCTTCTGGAGCCGGCGGCCCGGTGCGCTGCCGCCGGGCTCGGGCAAAACCGGACCCTAGGCACCCGGCCTCACGATGAGGACGTCAGGCTGCCGAGGAAGGTTGCGACGTCCTCGGGCGTGTTGACGGCCGTCGCCGCGAGGGACCGGTCGATGCGCCGCGCGAGCCCCGTGAGGACCCGCCCGGCGCCGAGCTCCACCAACTCGCTCACGCCCGCGGCCTGCATGGCCTGCACCGATTCCCGCCATCGCACCATCGCCGTGACCTGCTCGACGAGATGGCGCCGGATGAGATCGGGCTCCGTGACCGGCTGCGCCGTCACGTTCGCGACCAGGGGAACGAGCGGCGGCAGCAGGGTCACGCCGGCCAGCGCCTCGGCCATGACGTCGGCCGCCGGCGCCATCAGGGCGCAATGGAAGGGCGCCGAGACGCTGAGGCGAACCGCGCGCTTGGCGCCCTGCTCGGCGGCGAGTGCGATGGCGCGGTCGACCGCGGCGGCGCTGCCGCTGATCACCACCTGTCCCGGCGCGTTGTCGTTGGCCGGCGCGCAGATCTCGTCCTCGTCCTCGGCCGCCGCCGCGGCCACGGCTGTCGCCGCTTCGAGATCGAGCCCGATGAGGGCGGCCATGGCGCCCTCGCCCAGCGGGACCGCCGCCTGCATGGCCTGGCCGCGGCGCTTCAGAAGCCGGGCGGCATCGGCCAGCCCAAGCGTGCCCGCCGCCGCCAGCGCGGAATACTCGCCGAGCGAGTGGCCGGCAACGAAGGCTGCATGGTCGGCCAGCCCGAGGCCGCCTTCGGCCTGCAACACCCGCACGACCGCCAGGCTGGCCGCCATAATGGCCGGCTGGGCATTCTCGGTCAGGAGGAGCTCCGCCTCCGGGCCCTCGAACATCAGCCGCGAGAGTGGCTGGCCCAGCGCCTCGTCGACCTCTTCGTGAACCTGGCGCGCGGCGGCGAAGGCATTGGCCAGATCCCGGCCCATGCCGACCTGCTGGCTGCCTTGCCCCGGAAAGACGAAGGCCCGCCCCATGCTTACCCCCCGATGTCGCTGTTTTCGCCCGCGGAAGAGACGGCCACAGATAGCGCCCGGCCGGCGCCTGTCAAGTATCCTAACGGTGCGGACGCGCCGGCCGGATGGCCGAGGGCCTCGCCCAGCGCCTCGCGCGCGGGCCGCCGCGACGGGTGCTTCGATCGGCCTTGAACCGGGGCTGGGGATGTGTATAGTCCCCGCCCGTCGTGGCCCGGAGGGCCACGCGATGACATAGCTCCTTGCCGGCGAAACCCAGGCCCGATGGCCACGCTCGCCGGCTAGGACCGGACAGCCGAAACCGGCACCGGTCCGTGAACAGCCAGAGGGAGTCACGAACAGATGCCGTTCTACGAGAGCGTCTTCATCTCGCGTCAGGACGTCTCCGCCGCCCAGGTCGAAGGTTTGACAGAGCAGTTCTCGAAGCTGATCGAGGACAGCGGCGGCAAGGTCACCAAGAAAGAGTATTGGGGCCTCAGGAACCTGGCCTACCGCATCAAGAAGAACCGCAAGGGCCACTACACGCTCCTCAACATCGACGCCTCGGCGGAGGCCGTGACGGAGATGGAGCGCAACATGCGCATCAACGAGGACGTGATCCGCTACCTCACGGTGCGGGTCGACGAGCTCGAAGAGGAGCCCTCGATCATCATGCGCAGCAAGGGCAGCCGCGACGACCGCGGCCGCGACGGCCGTCGCTGGGGCGGCGGTTTCCGCGGCGGCGGACGCCACGATGGAGGCCATCGCGGCGGCGGCCGGCCAGGTGGCGACCGGCACGGCGGCGACAGACCTGGCAGCGACAGATCGGGCAGCGACAGATCGGGCGGCGACCGGCCGGGCGCGGACCGGCCGGAGGGCGAGCGCCCGCGTGCCGAGGCGGCCGCCGACAAGCCTGAAGGAGGCAAGGAATGACCGTTCGGATCGTCAGCAAAGGCTCCAGCGTGCGGCGGCCCTTCTTCCGGCGCCGCAAGACCTGCCCCTTCAGCAGCCCCAATGCGCCAAAGATCGACTACAAGGACGTGAAGCTCATGCAACGCTTCATCTCGGAGCGGGGCAAGATCGTGCCGAGCCGCATCACCGCGGTCTCGACGAAGAAGCAGCGGGCGCTTGCCCAAGCCATCAAGCGGGCCCGCTATCTGGCGCTACTGCCCTACGTCATGAAGTAGCGCCGCGCACGTTTGAGGGTCGAGTCGGCCGGACGGCTCCGGCCGTAGACGGGAACCGCACGACATGAGCACGGCCGTGCTTCTGTCCATAGCCGCAGGGCTCATGAGCGCCCTGCCCCTGATCGCCGTCGCCGGCTTTCCCGGCGGGGTGCTCTTGATGCTGCTCGCCCCGCTGCCGTTGTTTCTCGTCGGCCTGTCCCAGGGCGTGGCGAGCATCGCCATCGCCGGGACGACGCTGATCGTCGTGGTCGGCCTCGCGGTCGGGCTCTTCGCCGCGATCGCGATGCTCGTGACCCTGGCGGCGCCGGCGGCGATCCTCGTGCGCCAGGCGCTGCTCAATCGGCAGCTACAGTCGGCGGCCGGCGGTGCCGAGCCGCAGGGAGCGGCGCCCGGCCCGATCGAATGGTATCCGCCGGGCCTGCTGGTCACCTGGCTGACCGGCGTCGGCGTCGTCTGGCTCGCGGTATCGCTCTTCGTGATCGGCAGCGGTGTCGGGGGCTTCGAGGCACACCTGCGCGAGCGCATGGTCGAGACGCTGACGATGATGGTGCCGCAGGCCGCGCCCGAGGCCATCGCTCAGACCGCCGGCACGGTCGCGCCCATCGCACTGGGTGCCGGCCTGGTGAGCTGGCTGCTCCTGCTCGCCCTCAATGCCGTCCTCGCGCAGGGCGCCCTCGCCCGCTTCGGCCGCAACCTCAGACCGGCGCCGGATATCGGCGACATCGAGCTCCCGGTCTGGCTCGCGCCCGCGCTTGCGGCAACGCTGGTGGCAGCCTTTCTGGCCGACGGCGACCTCGGCTTCGTGGCCAGGAACCTGGCGATGGTGCTGCTGCTGCCCTTCTTGTTCCTCGGCCTGTCGGTGGTCCATGTCCTGATCCGCCGGCTCCAGGCCAAGGTCCTTCTCTTCGTCGCCTTCTACGCCGTCATGCTGCTGTTCACTTGGCCGGCGGTGATCGTGGTGGCGCTGGGTCTTCTCGAGCAATGGCTGAATTTGAGGCGGCGCTTCTCGCCGCCCGACGACAGCCAGGAGGAATCGTGATGGAAGTCATTCTGCTGGAACGCATCGAAAAGCTCGGGCAGATGGGCGAGGTCGTCAGGGTCAAGCCCGGCTATGCGCGCAACTATCTCCTGCCGCAAAAGAAAGCGCTGCGGGCGACGAAGGCGAACATGGCCTTCTTCGAGGCCGAGCGCGCCCAGCTCGAGGCCGACAACCTCAAGCGGCGCGACGAGGCCGAGGCCATGGCCAAGAAGATCGACGAGTTGAAGGTCAGGCTGATCCGCCAGGCCGGCGAGAGCGGCCAGCTCTACGGCTCGGTCACCTCGCGCGACCTGGCCGGCGCGGTGACGGAAGCCGGCTTCACCGTGGAGCGCCGGCAGATCGAGCTGGACAAGGCGATCAAGATGCTCGGCTTGCACCCCGTGAAGCTCCGCCTGCATCCGGAGGTCACCGCTTCGATCACCGCCAACGTCGCCCGCTCCGAGGAGGAGGCCGAGGCCCAGGCCGAGACCGGACACGTGGTCAGCGCCGAGGAACAGCGCGCCACGCAAGAGGCCGTGGTCGAGGCCGTGATCGCGGACGTCGAAGCCGAGGAAACGGAGAGCGGCTCGCCGGAAGGGAACGAAGTGGCCCGCGACAGCGCGGAGCAGCCGGCGGGCTGAGCGTCGGCGCTTCAAGCTTGCCGGTTCGGGCTGCGGATTGGCGCCCGTCGCCCGCGATTCCCGCCGAATGATTGCCAGTACGCGAATCAGCCACTGAAACAACACACCGACGGTTGAGCCTGGCCGTCGAAGCTATGCCTTGGCTCTACACAAGGCCCTGATACTGTTCTACGCTTCTTGGCTTAAGGACCGCTAGGAAAGGACCGGTCCGGGGGCCGCCACTGCGTTCTGGGGACGCGGGGGGCCCGCAAAGAGCGAAGGGGCGAAGGCATGCTGTTCCGCTATCTGATGAGATCCGCGGTACGCAAGGGAACGGTTCGCCTGACCGACAGCCAAGGGCGAACCTTCACCTTCGGCGACCGCCAGAAACCAGAAATATCCGTGAAACTCCACGACGCCAGTCTCGACTGGACACTGGCGATCCATCCGGCGCTGTCCATTGCCGAAGCCTACATGGACGGCCGCTTGACCATCGAGCAAGGCAAGCTCGACGACTTCATCGAGATCACCGCGCTCAACTATCCCTACCTCCAAAGGCACTGGCTGGCACGGATCGCCTTCCTGCTGGCCAAGCAGACCCGCTGGGCCAAGCAGCACAATCCGATCGGCAAGGCCCAGGCCAACGTGGCGCACCACTACGACCTGTCGGGCGAGCTCTACGATCTCTTTCTCGATGCCGACCGGCAGTACTCCTGTGCCTACTTCCAGGATCCGTCGGATGATCTGGAGCTGGCCCAAGAGAACAAGAAGCGTCACATCGCAGCGAAGCTGCACCTCGACCGGCCGGGGCTGCGCGTGCTCGACATCGGCGCGGGCTGGGGTGGCCTGGGGCTCTATCTCGCCCAAGCCGCGGATTGCGAGGTCACCGGCGTCACCTTGAGCCGCGAGCAGCACAAGGTCAGCGTCGATCGGGCAAAAGCTCAGGGCCTGGAAGGACGGGTTCGCTTTCACCTGCGCGACTATCGTGAGGATCAGCAGGCTTACGACCGCGTGGTCTCGGTCGGCATGTTCGAGCATGTCGGCAAGCGCAACTACGCGGAATTCTTCAGCAAGCTCGGCCGCCTGCTGAAGGACGACGGGGTCTGCCTGCTGCATTCGATCGGCCGCTTGGATCGGCCCGGACCGATCAGCCCGTTCATGCGCAAGTACATCTTTCCCGGGGCGGACCTGCCGACGCTCTCCGAGGCCACGGCCGCGATCGAGCGCAGCGGACTGCTGATCACTGACGTCGAGATCCTCCGGCTCCACTACGCGGAGACACTGAGGCACTGGCACGACCGCTTCCAGGCCAACCGCGAGAAGGTGCAGCGGCTTTATGACGAGCGCTTCTGCCGCATGTGGGAGCTCTACCTCAAGGGCTGCGAGTTCGCCTTCAGACTGCAGGGCCTGATGGTGTTCCAGATCCAACTGACCAAGCGTCTCGACACCTTGCCGCTGACCCGCGACTACATGGTCGATTGGGAACGCCGGAAGCTCGACAGCGCGCAGGCGCAGGCAGCGGAGTAGCGCAGGCCTTTGCGGGAGGCAGTCCCGCCTTCGAGTCGCCGCCGAGCCGGCCAGGGTTGCGATCTGGAAGTCTTTGGCCTGGCGGGTCTTTTTGACGCTTGGCGGCGGCTTCTCCTAGACTTAAGCGGAACCGGCTGCCGCCGGCTCTGTGCCGCACGCACGTTATCCCCGTGTTTCGCTCAATCCACGCGGGGTGTGCGGGTGTGGGGTCCGGCCGGCTCTGATAGGGTCCGCCGCCATGGAAAGCAGTGCCACGACGACACTGACGCCGCTTGCCGGTGGCGCGCAGGACAGCAGTCACTATCGCGAGCCGCCGGTCAACTACGAAGCCGAGCAAGCCCTGCTCGGTGCGATCCTAGCCAACAACAGCGCCTACGAGCGGGTCGCCGACTTCCTCGAGGCCGATCATTTCGCCGACCCGATCAACGGGCGGATCTACGAGGCCTGCGGCAAGCTACTCGACCAGGGGCGCATCGCCAACGCCGTCACGCTGAAGAACCTTTTCGAGCAGTCGGAAGACCTGGCCGACATCGGCGGCCCCGCCTACCTGGCCGCGCTGCAAAGCAACTACGTCTCGATCATCAACGCCAGGGACTACGGCCGCACCGTTCACGATCTCTATCTCAGGCGGCAATTGATCGCGCTCGGCGAGGACGTGGTCAACGAAGCCTTCGAGCACGACCCGGAGGTCTCCGCGACGGATCAGATCGAGGCGGCCGAGCAGCGGCTCTACAATCTCGCGGAAAGCGGACAGGTCGAAGGCGGCCTGAGGGATTTCCGCAGCGCCGTCATCGAGGCCGTCGGCTCGGTCGAGGCCGCACTGCGGCGCGACAGCCACGTCGCCGGCGTGCCGACCCACTTCCGGGATCTCGACCGCTTGCTGGGCGGGCTGCACGAATCCGATCTGGTTATCGTCGCCGCCCGCCCTTCGATGGGCAAGACTTCGCTCGCCACCAACATCGCCTACAACGCCGCAGCCAGCCGGCGCCTGGAGACCGACGAGCGCGGCCAACAGGTCGAGCGCCCCGAGGTCGTCGCTTTCTTCTCGCTCGAGATGTCAGCCGAGCAGCTCGCCACCCGCATCATCTCGGAGCAAGCGCACGTGCGCTCGGACTCCATGCGGCGCGGCGAGATCCGCCAAGAGGAGTTCGATCGGGTCTTCGAGGTCAGCCGGGCGCTCTACGAGCTGCCGCTGTTCATCGACGACACGCCGGCCCTCAGCGTCCCGGCCCTGCGCACCCGCGCGCGCCGGCTGAAGCGCCAGCATGGCCTTTCCATGATCGTGGTCGACTATCTCCAGCTCATGCAGGCGGCCGGACGCAATCGCAGCGACAGCCGGGTCCAGGAAGTCTCGGAGATCACCCGCGGCCTGAAGGCCCTGGCCAAGGAGCTGAACGTGCCGGTCATCGCGCTGTCGCAGCTCTCGCGCCAGACCGAGCAGCGCGACGACAAGCGCCCCCAGCTCGCGGACCTGCGGGAATCGGGATCGATCGAGCAGGACGCCGACGTCGTGATGTTCATCTTTCGCGAGGAGTACTACCTGGCCCGCGAGCAGCCGACGCAGCGCGCGAACGAGACGACCGAGAAGTTCCAGGAACGGCGCGCGCAATACGAGGAGCGCCTCGAAGCCTCGCGCAACATCTCGGAGATCATCATCGCCAAGCAGCGCCACGGGCCGATCGGGACCGTGCGGCTTCAGTTCACCGGCGAGTTCACCCAGTTCAACGACTTGGCGAGCGAAGAGCGCCTGCCGGATGAAGGCTGGTAGCCAGGCGGCGGCAGACGATCCGGCGGCGCGGCGCGCGGCGGCCGTCCTGACGGTCGATCTCGCGGCGATCCAGGCCAATTACCGAAGGCTACAAGCCGAGCTTGGGCAGGTCGAATGCGCCGCCGTCGTCAAGGCCGATGCCTACGGGCTCGGCGCGACACGGGTGGCCCCCGCCCTGGCCGCCGCGGGCGCCCGCCGCTTCTTCGTGGCCCTGCTCGACGAGGCGATCGCGCTGCGCGGGATCCTCGCCGAGACCTGTCCCGAAGCGACCATCGGCGTCCTCGCCGGCCTCATGCCCGGCGCCGAGGCCGATTATCTGGCGCATCGGATCATGCCGGTGCTCAATCGGCCCGAGGAGGTGGAGCGCTGGCGCGCGCTGGCCGGCCGCGAGGATCGTCGGCTGACGGCGGCGCTACACATCGACACCGGCATGAACCGCCTCGGGCTCTCGCCGGGCGAACTGGATGACCTGGCCGCCGCGCCGGCACGGCTGGACGGCATCGACCTCGTGCTCTGCATGAGTCATCTCGCCTGCGCCGAAGAACCGGACAACCCCTTGAACGCCCAACAGCTCGAGGCCTTCGAGGCCGCGCGCCGCCGGCTGCCCACCGCGAAAGGCAGCCTCGCCAACTCCTCCGGGATCTTCCTCGGGCCGGCCTATCACTTCGAGCTGGCCCGGCCCGGCGCGGCGCTCTACGGCGTCAATCCGACTCCCGGCGCGCCCAATCCGATGGCCCAAGTCATTCGTCTGCAAGGCAAAATCCTGCAAGTGCGCGAGATTGACGCCCCACAGAGCGTTGGCTATGGTGCCACGTTCCGAGCCTCGGAGCCCATGCGTCTGGCGACCGTAGGGGTCGGATACGCGGACGGTTACCTCCGTTCGCTCTCGAATCGGGGGACCGCCTTTCTTGCTGGCCACGAGGTCCCTGTCGTCGGCAGGGTGTCCATGGATCTCATCACATTGGACGTGACCGCAGTGCCGCCCGAGGCCGCGCGCCCCGGCGAATGGGTCGACCTGATCGATCCCGAACGGGGGCCGGACGCCCTGGCGGCCCAGGCCGGGACCATCGGCTACGAGATCCTGACGGCCCTCGGCCGCCGCTATCACCGGACCTATACGAGCGCCTGAGCCATGCCGATCCTGCAACCCCTGGGCCGGACCTTCCTCGCGTTCCTGGCCGCCACCGGGCGCATCGTGCTCTTCACCTCGCGCTCGGTCTCGCACATCGTTCGGCCGCCTTACTATCCGAGCATCGTCGGGCGCCAGATGATCGAGATCGGCTACTACTCGCTACCGGTCGTGGGCCTGACCGCGATCTTCACGGGCATGGTGCTGGCCCTGCAGAGCTACACCGGCTTCGCGCGCTTCAGCGCCGAGTCGGCGATCCCCAACGTGGTCATCGTCTCGATCACGCGCGAGCTCGGGCCGGTGCTGGCCGGCCTCATGGTCGCCGGGCGCATCGGCGCGGCCATGGCCGCCGAGATCGGCACCATGCGCGTCACCGAGCAGATCGACGCGCTCGACACGCTCGCGACCAACCCGCTGAAGTACCTGGTGGCGCCGCGCCTGCTGGCCGGCATGACCATGCTGCCGCTGCTCGTGCTGACCGCCGACATCATCGGCGTCTTCGGCGGCTACGTGGTCTCGATCTTCAAGCTCGGCTTCAACCCGAGCAACTACATCCAGAACACGATCGACTTCATGGAGCCGATCGACGTGATCTCGGGCCTGGTAAAGGCCAGCGTGTTCGGCTTCCTGGTCACGCTGATGGGCTGCTATCACGGCTACCACTCGCGTGGCGGCGCGCAGGGCGTGGGCACGGCGACGACCAACGCGGTGGTCTCCGCCTCGATCCTGATTCTCTGCTTCAACTACTTCATCACCGAGCTGTTCTTCTCGCGATGAACGGGGCGACGCCCAAGATCCAGATCCGCGGCCTCTGCAAGGCCTTCGGGCCGAAGGTCGTCCTGAAGGACCTCGACCTCGACCTCATGACCGGCGAGTCCCTGGCCGTGATCGGCGGCTCGGGCACGGGCAAATCGGTGCTGATCAAGTCGATCCTCGGCCTGCTGCAACCCGATGCCGGCAGCATCAAGGTCGACGGTGAAGAGGTGGTTGGCCTGAGCGGCAAGGAGCTGGAACGCGTGCGGCGCAAGTTCGGCATGCTGTTCCAGAACGCCGCCCTGTTCGACTCGCTGCCGGTCTGGCGCAACGTCGCCTTCGGCCTGATCGAGGTCCAGGGCCGCAAGCCACGCGAGGCGCGCGAGATCGCACTGGAGAAAATGGCCGACGTCGGCCTCGGCCCGGAGGTCGCCGAGATCTGGCCCGGCGAACTCTCGCAAGGCATGCGCAAGCGCGTCGGCCTGGCGCGCGCGATCGCGACCTCGCCCGACATCCTGTTCTTCGACGAGCCGACGACCGGGCTCGATCCGATCATGGGCGACATCATCGACGAGTTGATCGTCAAATGCGTGCGCCAGATGGGCGCGACGGCGCTGTCGATCACCCACGACATGGCGAGCGCCAAGCGCATTTCCGATCGCATCGCCATGCTCTATGGCGGGCGCATGATCTGGGTCGGCCCGACCCGAGACGTGGACGACTCGGGCAACGCCTACGTAAATCAGTTCATTCACGGCCTGGCCGAAGGGCCAATCGCG
>JAKSDN010000020.1 GCA_022360075.1 Kiloniellales bacterium
GCCGGCCATGGTGATCTGGCCGGTTTCCATGACGTAGGCGCGGTCGGCGATGGCCAGCGCCGCGTAGGCGTTCTGCTCGACCAGGAAGACGGTCACGCCTTCGGACTTCAGGGTCTTGATCACGCCGAGGATCTGGGCGACCAGGATCGGGGCGAGGCCCAAGCTCGGCTCGTCGAGCAGGAGGCAGCGGGGGCGGCCCATCAGGGCACGGGCGATGGCGAGCATCTGCTGCTGCCCGCCCGAGAGGCCGCCGGCCGGCTGGTGGCGCTTGTCCTTGAGGATCGGGAAGAGTTCGTAGGCCGCCTCGAAGTCACGGGCGACGCGCGCGTCGCGGAAGCGGTAGGCACCGAGGCGCAGATTCTCGGCCACCGTCAGGTTGGTGAAGATCTGCCGGCCCTCCGGCGCGTGTCCGAGGCCGCGCGCGGTTCGGCTATGGGCCGAGGCGCGGGTGATGTCGCCGCCTTCGAACTGCACGCTGCCGTCGGTGACGGCCTGGATACCGGAGAGGCAGCGCAGCAGCGTCGTCTTGCCGGCCCCGTTGGCGCCGACCAGCGTGACGATCTCGCCGGCCTCGACGCTGAGGTCGATACCGTGCAGCACCTCGATGCGGCCGTAGCGGCTGCGCAGGCCCTCAACCTTCAGCATGGGCCTTCGCCTCTTCGGGCACGTCGGACTCCGCGGCCTGGGCGCCGAGATAGGCCTCGATCACCAAGCGGTTGCGGCTGACCTCCTCCGGCGTGCCCTCGGCCAGCTTCTTGCCGTAGTCGAGCACGACGACGTGGCTGGAGATCTTCATGACCAGCCTCATGTCGTGCTCGACGAGCAAGATGGCGACGCCCTGCTCGGCGATCTGGGCGATCAGCTCGTCGACCTCCTCGGTCTCGACCGCGTTGCAGCCGGCCGCCGGCTCGTCGAGCAGCAGGATCTTCGGCTCGCAGGCGAGCGCGCGGGCAATCTCCAGGCGCTTGAGCTGGCCGTAGGAGAGCGCCTCCGCCGGCCGCTCCGCGACCTCGGCCAGCCCGACTCGCGCGAGCAGCCCTTGCGCCAGCTCGCGGGTCGCGCGGTTGCGCCGCCGGGTTGAGGGCAGGTGGAGGAGGTCAGTGAACGCCGAGCCGCGCTCGGCAAGGTGGCGGCCCGCCATGACGTTCTCGAGCGCGGTCATGCGCTGGAAGACTTGCAGGTTCTGGAAGGTGCGCGAGAGCCCGCGCGCGGCCAGGCGGTGCGGCGCCAGAGCCGTGACGTCCTCGCCCTCCAGCAGGACTCGGCCGCGCGCCGGCAGGTAGATGCCGGAGATCATGTTGAAGAGCGTCGTCTTGCCGGCGCCGTTGGGGCCGATCACGGAGACGATCTCGCCGGGCTCGACGGCGAGGTCGAGCGCGTCGACCGCGGAGATGCCGCCGAAATCGATGCCCAGGCGCTCGACCGCCAGCAGGCTCATGCCGGCCTCTTCTGCAAAGCGGCGCGCAGGCTGGGCAGCAGACCCTCGCGCATGAAGATCATCACCAGCATCATGATCAGGCCAAGCAGCAGGTGCTCGTATTCGTGGAACTGGGTCAGGAGCTGCGGCAAGGCGGTGAGCAGCGTGGCGCCCAGGATGCCGCCCAGCACCGAGCCCGCGCCGCCCAGAACGGCCATGGTGACCAGCTCGATCGAGTGCAGGAAACCCGAGACGTCCGGCGTGATGAAGCGGTTGAAGAGCGCGAGCAGGGAGCCGGCGAGCGAGGCGTAGACCGCCGAGATCACGAAAGCAGTCAGTTTGTAGCGGGCGATGTCGACGCCGACCACGTTCGCCGCGATCTCGGAATCGTGCAGCGAGCGCAGCGCACGGCCGGTCGGCGAGTCGCGCAGGTTGAGCGCGAGCCAGGCACCGATGAAGAGCACCAGCCCGGCGAACCAGTACCAGACCACCGAGGTCTTCAGCTTGAGGCCGATCGCCGCCAAGCCGGACTTCAGGCCGAGCGCCTCGACCGGCATGCCGTCCGGACCGCCGGTCAGCCAGGCCTCGTTGTTCAACACCATGGAAATCAGGATGCCGAAGCCGAGCGTCGCAACGGCGAGATAGTGGCCCTTGAGGCGCAGGATCGGCCGGCCCGCGAGCCAGGCGAGCAGGGCCGAGAGCGCGGCGCCGAGCAGCACGCAGAGGATCGGCGGCAGGCCGAACTGCACCGGCCCGATCGCGCAGGCATAGGCGCCGATGCCGCTGAAGCCGGCATGGCCGAGGCTGACCTGGCCGGCATAGCCGATCAGGATCACCAGGCCGGTCACCGCCAGGCCGTTGATGAAGATCAGCGTGCCGATGCGGTAGTAGAAGGCCGAAGGGAAGAGCAGCGGCGCCAAGAGGATGACGGCGCCGAGGAACAGCAGGGTGGCGGTGCGCGGCGAGAGGGTGAACATCGGATTCACGCAAGTGCCTCCGTTGTTGCTGCGCGCCACGCTGCGTCGAAGCACGCTGCAATCCCACCGTGCGTCCTTCGAGACGCGACCTCACGGTCGCTCCTCAGGATGAGGTAGATCTTTGGTGGCATTAAGAAATGTCCTCATCCTGAGGAGCCCGCGCAGCGGGCGTCTCGAAGGACGCACGACGGCCGCCCCAGTGGCTTGTCGATGACGCGCACCGACGAATGCCCCCGTTCATACGCACAACCACCACCCTCACACCCGGTCCACCGACTTCTTGCCCAGCAGGCCCTGGGGCATCACGAAGAGCACGGCGAGGATCACCACGAAGGCGGCGGCGTCCTTGTAGTCCGAGCTGATGTAGCCGGCGGTCATGGCCTCGATCAGGCCCATCAGCAGGCCGCCGATCAGCGCCCCCAGCGGGTTGCCCATGCCGCCCAGCATGGCCGAGGCGAAGCCCTTGAGCGCCAGGGACACGCCGATGTCGTAGCTGGTGAGGGTGATCGGCGTGACCAGGATGCCGGCAGCGGCCCCGATCGCGGCCGAGAGCGCGAAGCTCAGGGCCATGACGAAGTTGGTGTTGATCCCGACCAGCCGCGCCGCGAGGCGGTTGTTGGCCGTCGCCAGCACCGCCTTGCCGACCAGCGACCGGGTGAAGAAGACATAGAGCCCGGCAAAGATCGCCGCCGCCCCGCCCAGCACCCAAAGGCTCTGCGGCAGGATCGTCGCACCCATCACACCGATCGGCTGATCACCGGAGAAGGCGGGGAAACGGTGGATCTGCTTGTCGAAGACGATCTGCGCCGTGCCGCGCAGGAAGATCGAGGCGCCGATCGTGATGATGATGAGCGCGACCACCGAGGCGTTGCGCGCCGGCTCGATCGCGAGCTTGTTCAGCGCGATACCGATTGCGACCACGATGACGATCGCGGTCAGCGCGGCGAGCCAGAGCGGCAGGCCGCCGGCATAGAGGAAGACCGTGCTCATGCCGCCCAGCATGACGAACTCGCCCTGGGCGAAGTTCACCACGTCCGAGGCATTGTAGATGATCGTGA
>JAKSDN010001015.1 GCA_022360075.1 Kiloniellales bacterium
CGCGAGTCCCGCCAGGAGAACGAAGGTTCCTCGGAAGTAGAGTGGTGGACGACAGCGCGCGTTCGGTTCGTGCTCGCCTCATGAAGCGATGAGTGATGTCCCCGTCCGCTCGGAATTGCTCATAGAGTGGACTTCCTGGCCTGGGCGCAACCCGCAGTCTGCGGTACCTCCGACTGGCATCCGCGCGACGCTTACCAAACAGAGAGTATCGATGTCTGCGGCCCTGGCGGCCAGCCTTCAATCGCCTTTCCGAACTCGCAGCCCGTCAACCTGAAAAAGTCAACAAAGTCCAAGTACTGCCGCCGTAACCAATGACATCAACGGCTTAGCCAAGAAAGGCTGAGCCGTTTTCCATGCGTGTCCGCACCGAGTACAGAGAAATCTCGCCTCCGCGAACCGCTGCGGAAGGCGCAGTACCCCGCTAGTGGACAAGATCTAACGGAAGAGTCCGTTTTGGGATTCCCTTTTGGCGATGCCGATTCGAGTCTCGACGATGCGCGAAGGGCACTCCGTCACCGTCAGTGCTGCCGACCGCCGTCGTCTCAAGGCCGTCGTCGCAGACCGAAACAGTCCGCAGAAGCATGTCTGACGGGCCAGGATCATCCTGCTTAGCGAGGCCGGTCTGGGGACCATGGCGATCATGCGTCAGACCGGTAAGTCCAAGACCTGTGTGTGGCGCGGGCAGGAGCGCTTCATGCAGGAAGGTGTCGAGGGCTTGCTGCGGGACAAGACGCGGCCGTCGCGCAAGGCGCCTTTGCTCCGGGCCAAGATCGATGAGATCCTCGCACGCAGCAAGGAAACGCCGCCGCACGAGGCGACCCACTGGACCGGAGCGGCGATGGCGGCGGCCGCCGGCGTCTCGGTCGGTTCGGTGCAGCGGGTCTGGCGGGCGCACGGGCTGCAACCCCACCGCTTCCGGCTCTTCAAGCTCTCCAACGACCCAGGTGCCGCGTTTCGTGCTGGAGCTGCTCAACGGCTTGCGCGCAGGTCGCGCCGTGGACGAGATCCTGCAGCGGTTCTGGGCGGGCTTCGTGAGTGGCGGCGGCACGATTTCCTTGCTCTTTGCCGCCGTACTCGTTGCCCTTGCCTATCTCGTGGCCGTCCGCATCGCCGCGACGGGCGAGCATCGCGCCGACCGTTTCACCTGGTTCGACTGGCTCTCCAGCGCGATCATCGCAGTGGGCGGCTTCACCATCGCTAGCCTCGCCAGCCCCGCTTTCGTGGGCGCGGTGCTGATCGTGCTAGCGCCAGTCGCCATCGTGTATCTCGGCGTCTACGCGTTGCAGCGCTGCCTCGGCTGCGGCTTCAGATCGCGGGTGAACGCATCGCGGCTGCACGGCCGTTGCGCCTGCGGCCACGAGCACCTGCCCTTCCTCCGGCACTGGCAAGCTGAGCCGTTTCGGAAGCATCTGCTAGTTGAGGAACGTTCGCGGCCCGCAAGCTCACGCCTTCAATAGAATTCGCCAGAAAGGGAACCTGGTACGGCCGCCCAGCGAAACCATGGCCAAGCGAAACCAAGGCCACGCTTCGGGGTTGGCGGTGGACAGAACAGGGGCCAAGGCTTAAAGTTATATCTTATAGACAACTAGCAGGAATTGCGCCTCTTCACGAGGCGGATAGTCCGGCGATCCGGCGTGTCCCGCGCGTTCGCCGCTGGAGACAGGCCTTGAGCGCTACCTACGACTTCCCCGCCATCGA
>JAKSDN010000247.1 GCA_022360075.1 Kiloniellales bacterium
CAGAGCAATGGGGGAACACAAGGGCGCGGACGACTCCGGGTCTCTCGTTCACTGTCACCCTCGGGCTTGACCCGAGGGTCCATCGAAGTCCGAGACTCGGACATCGATGGATTGCCGGGTCAAGCCCGGCAATGACAGTTCAAGAAGGCCGTGCCGGACAGCCCCACGACGGGTCTATCCCGACGTGTAAGGAACGAAGGGCACGCGCTCACGTTTGGAGACACGGGGCAGGAGCTCCGCGATCGCCGCCTTGAAATGCGCCGTCTCCTGGTGCGCGCCCCAGGCCGCCTCGTCCCGGTAGAGCTCGTAGATGAAGAACCGTCGCGGGTTGGTCGGTGAGCGATAGGGCAGGAAGAGCTTGACGCCAGGTTCATCCATTGTCGGGCCGACCAAGCCTTCCAGGATGTCGGCGACGGCCTGCGCCTCGTCCTCCTTCGCCTCGATGTCGATCGCCACGACGAACCCTTCGTTCAGGTCCGACGGCGCAAACATTTCTTCTGGCATTGTTTTCTCCGGTTGTTGGCAGGGTTGGAGGCCGATCTTGCCAGGTCCGGAGCAGACTGTGTTTCGGCGGCTGTCGAAGTATCGTCGCTCCTGCCAAACGACAGGACTCCGAGGCACATACGGTTTTCCAATGCTCGAGACTCGCCGCAGCACACCGACCCTGGTACCAAACGATCCCATGCTTCCGACCGCTGAAGGACTCAAGCCCATGCAACGAGCGATCCTGGCCGCTCTCCTGACACTTCTCTGGACTGGCACGGCGACGGCGGCGGAATTCCCGTCCTGCCTGGCGACGCTGAAACGGGACGCGGTCAAGGCCGGGGTCGATGCCGGCGTCGCCGCGCGGGCGCTCGACGGCCTCGAGCCGAGCGAGCGCGTCCTCAAGCTCTCGCAGGCCCAGCCCGAGTTCAAGACGCCGATCTGGGACTATCTCGCCTTCCTGGTCGACGACCAGCGCATCGCCGACGGCCGCGCCATGATGGCCGAGCACGAGGCCACCCTGCACGCGGCCGAGCAGCGCTACGGCGTCGACCGCTACGTGATCGCGGCGGTCTGGGGCGTCGAGACCGACTACGGCCGCGAGACCGGCAGCAACTTCCTGCCCCAGGCGCTCGCCACCCTTGCCTGCCAGGGCAAGCGGCGGCGGGACTTCTGGCGCAGCGAGCTGATCGCCGCCCTGGAGCTGGTCGACCGCGGCGATCTCGAATTGGAGCGGCTCTACGGCTCCTGGGCCGGTGCCTTCGGCCAGACCCAGTTCATTCCCTCGACCTACCGCCGTCTGGCGGTCGACTTCGACGGCGACGGCCGGCGCGACCTGGTCAACTCGATCCCCGATGCGCTCGGCTCGACCGCCAACTACCTCAAGCGCGCCGGCTGGCGCACGGGCGCGCCCTGGCTGATCGAGGTCAAGCTTCCGCAGGGCTACAGCGGCCCGAGCGGGCGGAAGAACCGCGCGCCGCTCTCGACCTGGTCCGAGCGCGGCCTGACCCGCGCCGACGGCGCCACGCTCTCCGGCAGCGGCCAGGCCGGTCTCCTGCTGCCGGCGGGCCCGCGGGGCCCCGGCTTCCTCGTGTTCAAGAACTTCGACGCCATCTACTCCTACAACGCGGCCGAGTCCTACGCCCTTGCCATCTCCCACCTCGCCGACCGCCTGGCCGGCTACCCAGCCTTCCGCACCCCCTGGCCCACCGACGACCCCGGCCTCTCCCGCGCCGAGCGCCTGGCGCTGCAAAAGCGCCTGATCGCCCGCGGCCACGACATCGGCGAAGCCGACGGCAAAATCGGACCCCGAACGCGGGCCGCGATCGCGGAGGCGGAGAAGGCGCTTGGCATGCCGCAGACGGGGCGGGCCGGGCGCAAGATCTATCGGGCGTTGGGTGGGGGTTGAAGCTGGCGTAGGGCGCAATAGCGACAGCGTATTGCGCCGGATGGCAACCGTTAGGAGACCCGCCTTCATCCGGCGGGTTACGCTCCGCTAACCCGCCCTACCCGCTGCGACTCTTCCAACGCCTCGGATCGCGGCTCGCATGCATGACCGCCAAGACCGTGATCGATCGGCTCTCGATCCTAAAGAAGACACCGAAGGGAAAGCGGCGAAGCAGGGCACGGCGTATATCTCGATGGACTTCGGGATACATCAACGGAGTGTCCGCGATATCGGCGAAAGCTCTCAGGATCTCGTCCAGGAATTCGTGGCC
>JAKSDN010000314.1 GCA_022360075.1 Kiloniellales bacterium
TCATATATCATCATCATTGCGATGATTCATCTTACCTTCTGGGCCAACTTCCAGTACTTGACCCAGAACTGGTCTGCATTCAGTATGGGACGGCTCAAAGGCCCTACGATCCCGGGCGGTATTTCCATCTATGACGATGAAAATTCCTTTGCCATGTTTTTCGTCACAGCCGCCCCTTTCCTGTTTTACTGAGGACTATACAAGCTGAAGGGTATTTACCGATACGGTATCTGGGCGGTGATTCCATCGCTCATGGTGGTGTCGATTCTCGGCGGCATGTATCTCGGTCCGTCCTTCGCCATGACCCAGGCTCTCGTCAGCTTGCGTATGCGCGCGGTGGCGTCCGCCATTCTCCTTTTCACCCTGAACATCATCGGTATGGGCATGGGGCCCTATCTTGTCGGGGTCGCCTCGGATCTGCTCGCGCCGGCAACGGGCATCGATTCGCTGCGCTACGCGCTCTGCATGGCCGTCGGCGTGAATCTCTGGGCCGCCATCCACTACTTCGTCGGCGCCCGAACGCTCCGCGCCGACCTCGCCGCCGCAGAGGCGGGGAGCCTGGAGCCGGAGGAGGAAGAAGCGCCCAGGGCAGAGTCAGGGGGCACGCCTGTGGACGCGAGACGCTGAGCCGGAGCCCTGCCGTGCGCGGCGATTGCCGCGTTGGCCGCGGGGTCGTGAGCGTCAGAAGCCGGCATCTGCTGTGGCAGGCTAAGAACGGCCTGTCGAGGGGTCAGGCGAGCCGATACACCCGCTCTGCCGTGCCGTAGAACATGGCGTGTTTTTCCGCTTCGCTGAAATCGGCGACGATCTTCTTCATGCCGTTCCACATGACATGGTAAGACACGGACAGCTTGTCGACGGGAAAGTTACTCTCGAACATGCAGCGCTCCGGGCCGAAACACTCGATGGTGTGCAGGTAGTAGGGCCGTTGCGCCTCGGCGAACTCGTCGGAGCTCGGCGGTAGCGGCCGCGACTCCCAGCCGAAACCGTTGTCCACCATGGCGAGACCGCCGAGCTTTGCGTGCACGTTCGGGCATCGGGCGATGGCGGCAATGTCCTCGGCCCATTGCGCGAAGATGGCGTCGCGCTGGTCGGCGTAGGCGCCCACGCCGAGCGGCGTGCCGAAGTGATCGAGGATCATGACCGTATCCGGCACCGCCCGGGCGAGCGCCAGAAACTCCCGGTTCTGCAGGTGGTAGTGCCAGGTGTCGTAGCTGAGCCCCAGGCGCGCGAGGGTGCGCACGCCTTCCCGGAAGCTTGCTTCCCCGTAGGGGCAGGGATGGGGACGGCCCGGCA
>JAKSDN010001441.1 GCA_022360075.1 Kiloniellales bacterium
GTGCCCTCGCGGACGATCCGGCCCTTGCCGATCTCCAGCGGCGTGCCGCGATCGGGCATCTCCAGGCCGAGCGACTCGCCGCGCGGATAGCGGATCGCCGAGGGCCGGTCGTCGATCTGCGCGGCCGTGGCGACCATATGCATCAGCTCGACCTCGTCCGAAGAGGCCATCAGGACGAAACCGGGCAGGCAGCCGAGATACGTGATGTCGTAGCTGCCCTGATGGGTGACGCCATCGGCGCCGACCATGCCCGCGCGGTCGATGGCAAAGCGTACCGGCAGGCTCTGGATGGCGACATCGTGCACGACCTGGTCGTAGGCGCGTTGCAGGAAGGTCGAGTAGATCGCGGCGAAGGGCTTGTAGCCCTCGCAGGCCAATCCGGCGCAGAAGGTCACGCCGTGCTGCTCGGCGATGCCGACGTCGAAGGTGCGATCGGTAAAGGCCTCGGCGAACTTGTTGAGCCCGGTGCCCGAGGGCATCGCCGCGGTCACGGCGACGATCTTGTCGTCCCGCTCGGCCTCGGCGATCAAGCCCTTGGCGAAGACGTTCTGATAGGCCGGCGCCTTGGGCGCGGGCTTGGCCTGCTTGCCGGTCACCACGTCGAACTTGGCGACGCCGTGGTACTTGTCGGCGGCCGTCTCGGCCGGCTCGTAGCCCTTGCCCTTCTTGGTGACGCAGTGGATCAGCACCGGGCCGTCGTAGTCTGTGTCGCGCACGTTGCGCAGCACCGGCAGCAGGTGATCCAGATTGTGGCCGTCGATCGGCCCGACGTAGAAGAAACCGAGCTCCTCGAACAGCGTGCCGCCGGTCAGCAGGCCGCGGGCGTACTCCTCGGCGCGCATGGCGGCCTTCTCGAAGGGCCGCGGGAACTTCTTGGCCACGACCTTGCCGAGATGGCGCACCGAGGCGTAGGGCTTGGAGGAGATGAGCTGCGAAAGGTGCGCGCTCAAGGCGCCGACCGGCGGGGCGATCGACATGTCGTTGTCGTTGAGGATGACGATCAGCCGGCTGTTCATGGCGCCGGCGTTGTTCATGGCCTCGTAGGCCATGCCCGCGCTCATGGCGCCGTCGCCGATGATGCAGATGACCGCGTTGTCCTTGCCGGCGAAGTCGCGACCCACCGCATAGCCGAGCCCGGCCGAAATCGAGGTCGAGCTGTGCGCCGCACCGAAGGCGTCGTACTCGCTTTCCTTACGGCTGCAGAAACCCGACAGGCCGCCACCCTGGCGCAGGGTCCGGATCTCGTCACGGCGGCCGGTCAGCACCTTGTGCGGGTAGCACTGGTGGCTGACGTCCCAGAGCAGCTTGTCCCGGGGCGTGTCGAAGACGTAGTGGGTCGCGACCGTGAGCTCGATCACGCCGAGGCCGGCGCCCAGGTGACCGCCGGTCACCGAGACCGCGTCGATCACCTCCTGGCGCAGTTCGTCGGCGACCTGGCGGAGGTCTCTTTCGTCGACCTTGCGCAGGTCTTCCGGAATCTTGATCTGGTCGAGAAGTGGCGTCTGTCTGTTATGACCGATCTGTCCCACGTCGCACCCTTTCGTCCTTGTCCGGTGACTCCCTCACGGCCGACTCGATAGGCTGACCGATGTGGCTATGCGGGAGGAGGTCAAAGATGCTCGCGAGCCTGCTATGCCCCCACTCACACAGGCCTTAGGAGCGCCTATTTAACACAAAAAGCGCAGCCTTCCTCAAAAGCTCCCCCCTTTCTGCGAAAATATCCAGGCGGGCGCAAGCCCGACTCACAATTTCTTGCGCCTTCTCACGCGCGCCCTCGCTTCCGAGCTGGCCGACGAAGGTCGCCTTGCCGAGCGCGGCGTCCTGGCCGGTCGGCTTGCCGAGCTCCTCGGCACTGCCGTCGGCGTCGAGCAGATCGTCGACGATCTGGAAGGCCAGGCCGAGGTCCTGCGCGTAGGCCACCAAGGCCGCGGTCTCCTCGGCTTCGGCCTTTCCCAATATGGCCCCCGCTTCGCACGAAAAGGTGATCAAAGCCCCGGTTTTCAGGCCCTGCAGCCGGGTGATGCCCGCCAGATCAAGGCGTGCGCGCTCCGGCGACATATCGATCATCTGGCCGCCCACCATGCCGTTCGCTCCGGCCGCCGCCGACAGGCCGGCGATCAGCCTGGAGCGGACTTCCGGATCGCCGTGGGTGGCCGGGTCGGTCAGGACGGCAAAGGCCTCGGTCAGCAGGCCGTCGCCGGCCAGAATCGCGGTCGCCTCGTCGAACTTCTTGTGCGCGGTCGGACGCCCGCGGCGCAGGTCACTGTCGTCCATGGCCGGCAGATCGTCGTGGACCAGGCTATAGCAATGCACCATCTCGACCGCGGCCCCGGCGCGCAGGGCATTGCTCGTCGGCACGTCGAAAAGCCGAGCACTTTCAACGGTCAAGAAGGGCCGCAAGCGCTTGCCGCCGTTCAGGGCGCTGTAGCGCATGGCCTCGACGACCCGCCCGATTGGCCCTTCGACCGGCGGCTGCAACTCATCCAGCAGCCGATTGACCGCCTCGGCCGTCTCGGCCAAGGCCCTATGAAGTATATCCAAGGCCCTCGTGCCCCGCCTTTCGTTAACCTTCGCCCCCGTTGCCGTCGAGGGCTTCGCTCGTGGGGCTCCCGTCCGGGCCGAGGCTGATCTTGTCGATCTTCTCCTTGGCCTCGCGCAGCTTCTGCTCGCAGTGGCGCTTGAGGGCCGCGCCGCGCTCATAGGCGTCGATCGCCTGATCGAGCTTCCCCTCGCCGCGCTCCAGGCGCTCCACGATGCCCTTCAGCTCCTCGAGCGCGTCCTCGAAGCTCATCCGGTCTATGTCCGAAGTGCTGCTGCCATCGGGCATGGCGTTTGTCCCCCCGAGATCTGTGAATTCTAGGCGGGCCCAGCGGCCGCCTCAAGACGAGCGGCCAGGCCGAAATCAGGCGGCCATCAGCGCCCGGACGTGGGCCGAAGCGGCGGAGGCCAGGGCCTCCAGGTCGTAGCCGCCTTCCAGGACCGAAACCAGCCGGCCGGCGCAGTGCGCCTCGGCCAAGCGCAAAAGCTCTTCCGTCGCCCAAGCGAAATCCTCGTCCTCGAACTCCAGGTTGGCGAGCGGATCGCGGGCATGGGCGTCGAAGCCGGCGGAAACGAGAATGAAATCGGGCGCGAAGGCGTCGATCGCCGGCAGGATACCCTCGGTCATGGCCGCGCGGAACTCCCGCGAACCCGAGCCGGGGGCGAGGGGCCGGTTGACGATGTTGTCGTCGACTCCGCGCTCGTCGGCCCCGCCGGTGCCCGGATAGAGCGGCATCTGGTGGGTCGAACCGTAGAACAGCGCCGGATCGCCCCAGAACATGGCTTGGGTGCCATTGCCGTGGTGCACGTCGAAGTCCATCACCACAACCCGCTCAAGACCGTGTGCCTTGCGGGCCTGCTCGGCGCCGACGGCGATCCCGTTGAAGATGCAAAAGCCCATCGCACGGCTCGGCTCGGCATGATGGCCCGGCGGCCGCACGGCGCAGAAGGCGTTGGCCGCCTCGCCGGCCATGATCGCGTCGACCGCCGCGCAAACCGCGCCGGCGGCACGCAACGCGGCCTCGCCCGAAGCCGGCGAGAGATGGGTGTCGGGATCGAGCGCCGTCTGGCCGCTTTGCGGCACGGCTGCGAGCACCGCATCGACATAGGCCTGCGGATGGACCCAGGCGACCTGCGCGATTTCGGCCTGCGGCGCCTCGCGCCAGGCCAAGTCCTCGAAAGCCGGCACCTTGAGCGCGGCCAAAACGGCTCGCAGGCGGTCCGGGCGCTCGGGGTGAAAGCTGCCGGGATCGTGTTCGATACAGGCCTCATGGCTGTAGATCAGAGTCGTCATGTCGCTCGCCGGCGTCAGCTTCGATTGTCCTCGAGTATGAACACTTTGTTAACGTTCCGCCCCGGCAAAGACCACAAAGATTTGATTGGCCCGTCACGGGGATGGCGAGCCGATGAGCCGCGTAGCCTCGTATAGTGATGGATTCGCCTGCCCGGACTAATCGGGCTGTTGTCGATCGGGTGGCTCCGCGCCGCCCGGCGGTCGCGGATAGAGGCGTTGACTCGCCTCGGCTCACGCGCCAAATCAGGGGCATCCAAAGGGGTATTACTATCGGTATCGGCCATATCCGCCAAGGAGGTCAGGTTTCGATGGCCATCAGGCCGGCCGGCCTTTGCGCACTCCCACCGCTGATCGTTCTGGCTCTTACCCTGGCCCTCGGGCCAGCCTCGGGCCAGGAGAACGGCACGCGCGTGCGCGTCGATGCCGTCACGACCGAGCCGCTCGATCAGACGGTATCGGTGATCGGGCGCCTCGTGGCCCGGCAGGCCGGCGTCGTGGCGGCCCGAATCAACGGTCCGATCGAAGAATTCCTGGTCGAGGTCGGCGACCGGGTCGAGGCGGGCGACGTGGTGGCCGTGCTGAACCGCGATCTGCTCACGTCGCGGCGGGACCTGGCGGCGAGCCAGCTTCAGGAGGCTCTCGCCAAGACCGCAACCAGAAGCGCCGCGCGCGCGCTCGCCCGCCAGGAAGCCAAGCGGATCGAGGGCCTGAAGGCCTCGGCCGCCTTCAATCAGGCGCGCGCCGACGACGTCAAGCAGGAGGTCGCGATCGCCGACGCCGAGCTGCAAGAGGCCGAGGCCAATGCCGCGACCTACCGGGCCGAGCTGCGTCTGACCGAGATCAACCTCTCCTACGCCGAGATCCGCGCGCCTTATCCGGGCGTGATCACGCGACGTCACGTCGAGGCCGGCGCCTATGTCCAGGTCGGCGATCCGGTCGTCTCCATGGTCGCCGACCGCAATCTCGAGGTCGAGGCCGACGTGCCCTTTCAGCGGCTCTCCGGCTTGATACCGGGCACCCTGGTGAAGATCTCACTCGACGACGGGACCGAGCATTGGGCGGTCGTCCGCGCCACCGTGCCGGCGGAGAACCCGCTGACTCGCACGCGCGCCGTACGCTTCGTGCCGGAGTTCGGCGAGACCGTGAAGCCGCTCGCCGACGCCCAGAGCGTCACCGTCCAGGTGCCGGTGGGCGCGCCCCGTCGCGTGGTCACCGTGCACAAGGACGCCGTCATCAAGCGCGGTCAGCAGTCGATCGTCTACGTCGTCCAGGAGGGGAACGCCGAGTTGCGCCCGATCCGTCTGGGCGAGGCCGTCGGCAGCCGGCTGGAGGTTCTGGACGGCCTGAACGACGGCGACGTCGTCGTGGTCCGCGGCAACGAGCGGCTGCGCCCCGGCGACAAGGTCACGGTCGACGGTCAGACCTGATGAGTCCGGCATGAACCTGATCCGCTACGCCATCGAGAGGCCGGTCGCGGTCGTCGCGGCGGTCCTGATGTGCGTCATGTTCGGCCTGGTGGCGCTGCAGACCATCCCCATCCAGCTCGCCCCGGACGTCGACCGGCCCGTGATCACGGTGACCACGAACTGGCCCGGCGCGGCGCCCGCCGAGATCGAGCGTGAGATCGTCAACGAGCAGGAAGAACACCTTGCCGGTCTCGAGAACCTGACCGCGATCACCAGCCGGGCCGAGACCGGGCGCGCGGAGGTCACGCTGGAGTTCCGCGTCGGCGCCGACATGGACAAGGCGCTGCTGCTGACGGCCAACCGGCTCGACCGGGTGTCCGGCTATCCCGACGAGGCCGAAGAACCGACACTCGACACCGCCGGCAGCGAGGACAGTCCCATCGCCTGGTTCATCGTCCGCCGGGCCGAGGGCAACGAGCGGCCGATCCACGAGTTCGGCGATTTCGTCGAGGACATCATCAAGGAGCGCATCGAGCGCGTCGCCGGCGTGAGCCGGGGCGCGGTCTTCGGCGCCAGCGAGCGGCAGATCGAGGTCACGGTCGACCCGGAGCTCCTCGCCCGCTACGGCTTGACGGTCAGCGATACGATCCGGGCCCTGCGCGGCGCCAATGCCTCGATGTCCGCAGGCGACGTCGACGAGGGCAAGCGCCGCTACGTCGTGCGCACCGAGGGCGAGCTCAACACGCTGGAGGAGATCCGGCGCGTCGTGCTGCGCTCGGAGGAGGACCAGACCAGCGGACGCCTGGCCCGTGTCACCGTCGGCGACGTGGCGGAGGTGGATTTCGGCTATCGCGATCCCACGGCCTCGATCCGCATCGTCGGCGAGCCGGCGATCGCCTTCAACGCCCAGCGCGAGACCGGCGCCAACGTGATTGCGACCATGGAGGGCATTCGCGAGGCGGTTGACGAGCTCAACGCCTTCGTCGTGCCGAACGCGGAGCTCACGCTCCTGCAAGTCTACGACGAGACCGTCTACATCAACTCGGCGATCTCGCTGGTGCAGCAGAATATCTGGATCGGCGGCACGCTGGCGGCGGTCATCCTGCTGCTGTTCCTGCGCTCCGGCCGCGCCACGCTGGTCGTTTCGCTGGCGATCCCGGTCTCGGTCATCGGCTCCTTCGTCGCCATGGCCGCCATGGGCCGCTCGATCAACGTGATCTCGCTGGCCGGTCTCGCCTTCGCCGTCGGCATGGTGGTCGATGCCGCGATCGTGGTGCTGGAGAACATCTTCCGCCTGCGCGAAAGGCGCGTGCCGGTCATCCAGGCGGCCTACGAGGGCGCGCGCCAGGTCTGGGGCGCGATCCTGGTCTCGGCGCTGACCACGGTCATGGTCTTCATTCCGATTTTGGTCATGGAGCTCGAGGTCGGGCAGCTCTTCCGCGACATCGCGGTGGCGATCTCGGTCGCGGTCATGCTCTCGCTCATCGTCTCGGTCACGGTCGTGCCGGCGCTGGCGCGCTTCCTGCTCGGCGATCGCAAGAGCGCGGCGGACGGCGAGAAGCTGGAGCACAGCATCGTCCGCAAGAAGCTGCCTCTGATCGATACCTTCGCCTCCGGCTTCGTGCGCCTCGTGATGGGCTTCATCGCGCGCGTGGTCGGCAGCCGCGTGCTGGCTCTGAGCGTGGTGGCCGGCGTGGTCGCCGCGGCATCGCTCTCGGCCTGGCTGTTCCTGCCGAAGCTGGAGTATCTGCCCGAGGGCAACCGCAATCTCGTCTTCGGCATCATCATCCCGCCGCCGGGCTACAACCTCGACACCATGACCGAGATCGCCGAGCAGATCGAAAGCTCGATCCGACCGCTCTGGCGGAGCGTGAGCGGGCCGGAATCGGAGCCGGGCGGCCCGCCGAAAATCGAGCGCTTCTTCTTCGTCGCGACGCGCTCGCGCACTTTCCTCGGCGCAATCGCCGTCGATCCGCAGCGCGCCGGCGAGCTCGTCCCGGTGCTGCAGGACACCGTGTTCCGCGAGCCCGGCACCTTCGGCTTCATCAACCAGCCTTCGATCTTCGGCCGGGGAATCGGCGCCGGACGCAAGATCGAGCTCGACGTCTCAGGGCCCGAGTTCGAGGACATCCTCAACGTCGCCGGCCGCGCCGTGCGCGACATCGTGCGCGTGCTGCCGTTCCATGAAGGCAATCAGTTCCGGCCCAACCCGGGACTGGAACTGGGCGCGCCCGAGGTCCGGGTTATCCCGGACCGTCTGCGATTGGCCGACAACGGCGTCACCGCCGTGGAGCTGGGCGAGACCGTCGACACCTTCAACGATGGGCTGCGCGTGGCCGAGGTCAGCGTCGGCAGCAAGCGCATCGACCTGATGCTGCAAGGCCCGGACGAGAACGTGGCCGAGACGCAAGGCATCGCCAACCTGCCCGTGGTGACCTCGGCCGGCGTGATCGTGCCGGCCAACTCCCTGGCCGACGTGATCCTGACGGCCGGCCCGACCGAGATCCGCCATCGCGAGCGCTTTCGCACGATCACTCTCGAGATCCGCCCGGCGCCCGGCATGGCGCTCGAAGAGGCGCTCGACCTGCTGCGCGAGGAGGTGATGGAGCCCCTGATCCAGCAGGGCCTGCCGCCCGGCGTCAAGCTCGGCATCTCCGGTACCGCCGACAAGCTGTCCGAGACCTGGGACGCGATGCTCCTCGAGCTGCTGCTGGCCGTCGCCATCGTCTATCTGGTCATGGCGGTGCTGTTCGAGAGCTTCCTCTATCCGCTGATCATCCTGCTTTCGGTGCCGCTCGCCGCGGCCGGCGGCGTCGCCGGGCTCGGCGTACTCAACCTCTTCACCTTCCAGCCGCTCGACATGCTGACGCTGCTGGGCTTCGTGATTCTGATCGGCATCGTCGTCAACAACGCGATCCTCTTGGTCCACCAGACGCTGCACCACATCCGCGAGCAGGGCATGGCGGCGCACGACGCGATCAAGGAGGCGACGCGCAACCGCATCCGGCCGATCTTCATGTCGACCCTGACCTCCGTCGTCGGCATGCTGCCGCTGGTGTTGTTTCCCGGTGCGGGCTCCGAGCTCTACCGCGGCCTCGGCTCGGTCGTGGTCGGCGGCCTCGCCCTTTCGGCCCTGCTGACCCTACTGATCATCCCGCCGATGATGACCATGCTGATCGGCGTGATGGAGCGCGAGGCCAAGGCGCGCAAGCCGGAGCGAAAGGCAGAGGAAGCGCCGCAGCCCGCGCCGGGCGAGTAATCGTGGCGTGGGATCGATTTCCGCAGCGCGAAGTGAGTTCTACTGGATTGGCTGGAAGGCCGTCCGTGCGTCCTTCGAGACGCGCCCTATCGGCCGCTTCTCAGGATGAGCGCTTTTCATCGTGCCACCAAAATCAGTCCTCATCCTGGGGAGCCCGCATAAGCGGGCGTCTCGAAGGATGCACGGCGGGCATGCAGCGTCCAAGATCTCTCGTCTGACGGACGCGCCTCAAGCCGCCTTTCTGATCTCGAAGATGTAGACGCCGTCCTCCTCGCGCGAGGCCAGGAGCTCGTGGCCGGTGGTCTCGCAGAAGTTCTTGAAGTCGAGCACGGAGCTCGGGTCCGTGGCGTGGATCTCGAGCAGGCCGCCGGGATCGACCGCCTTCATCGCCTTGCGCGCGCGCAGCACGGGTAGCGGGCACTTCAGCCCCTTGGTATCGAGAACAGTCGCGGTCATTCGACGTTTCCTCCGGCGATCATGGCCGCCATCCTAGCCGGCTGGCGCCGGCGGGCAAATCCAGCGCGTCAGGCTCAATCCCCCGTCCAGCAGCCGCGCTCCAGCATGATCTGCTTCAGGGTCGTCGGCCGGTCGGTCATCAGGCCGTCGACGCCGAGGCCGAGCAGGCGGTCCATCTCCGCGGCCTCGTTGATCGTCCAGACCTGTACCTGAAGGCCCCGTGCGTGGGCTGCACGCAGGAACCAGGGATCGACGATGCGTATGCCGTGATGGTGCGTCGGCACTTGGGCCGTGCCCGGAGCGAAGCCGCCGGCAGGCAGACCGAAACTCGCCAGCCGCAGCCTCAGCACACCGACCGGTCCCAAGGCATACGAGAAGCTTGGACCGAAGACCGCCCTCAGCTTGCCCAGGCGGCTCTGGGAGGACGTACCGAGGCCGACCCGATCACCGACCTTCAACCGGCGCACCAGGGCGGCGACCGGCTCGATCACGGCGTCGCTCTTGAAGTCCAAGGCGATCCTGAGATCGGGCCAAAGCGTGAGGGCCTCCTCCAGGCGCGGGATCGCCTCGCCGCCCGGCAGGTGCACGGCCTCGAGCTCGGACCAGGTGCGATCCTCCACGCCGCCGGGCCACCCGGTCATGCGCTCCAGCGTCTCGTCATGAAACAGGACGGGCACGCCGTCGCGGGTCGCGCGCAGATCGAGCTCGACGTGGTGGTAGCCGAGCTCGCGGACCGCGGCGATCGCCGCAAGGCTGTTCTCCGCGTGGCGCTCTCCCCCACCCCCGCGATGGGCGATGGCCACCGGCGTCGGGTGATCCAGATAGGCTGGCAACGACGGCTGGGGCATCGGGCGTCGTGTATGCCGTGCCTAGAAGCGGTCCAGCGGGATCTTCAGAAAACGGGTGCCGTTGCTCTCCGGCTCCGGCAGGCGGCCGCCACGGATGTTGACCTGAAGAGACGGCAGCAACAGTTCGGGCGCGGTCAGCCCCTCGTCGCGCTCACTGCGCAGGGCGACGAAAGCGGCTTCGTCGACTCCGTCGTGCACGTGCTTGTTGGCCTCGCGTTGCTCGGCGACGCTGGTCTGCCAGGCCACGGCGCGGCCTCCCGGACAGTAGTCGTGGCACGTGAAGAGCCGGGTCTCGGGCGGCAGGGCCAGCAGGCGCCGGATCGAGCGATAGAGCTGGGCCGCGTCGCCGCCGGGAAAGTCGCAGCGCGCCGTGCCGAAATCCGGCATGAAGAGCGTGTCGCCCACGAAGGCGGCATCGCCGATCAGATAGCTGACGCAGGCCGGCGTATGGCCGGGCGTATGCCACACCTGGCCTTCGAGCCCGCCGATCGAAAAGCGCGCCTCGTCGGCGAAGAGATGGTCGTACTGCGAGCCGTCGGTCGGCACCTCGGGGCCGAGGTTGTAGACCTGCTTCCAGGTCTGCTGCACCTCGATCAGGCCGGCGCCGATGCCGGTCCGGCCACCGACCCGTTCCTTCAGCGCCGCCGCGCCGGTCAGGTGATCGGCGTGGGGATGGGTGTCCAGGATCCAATCCACCGTCAGGCCTTCGGCCTCGATATGAGCGACGATCCGCTCCAGGGACTGCCCGGAGATCCGTCCCGCGCGCGGGCAATAGTCGAGCACGGCATCGATCACCGCCGCCCTCTTGCTCTGCGGCTCGGCGACCACGTAGGAAACGGTCGCCGTCTGCTCGTCGTAGAAACCGGTAACCTCCGGAGCCATGACCTCCTCCTGTGATCGCAGCCCCGGACGGGGCGGATGCCTCTGTTTCCGACTATGAACTAGGTGCTCGGCGCGGCGCAATCCAGCACCGAGATCGGTCTGAAACGCTCATGGCCGGGTGAGGAGCTCTGCCTCGAAATGTGACCACCGAACCGCGGGCTAGGCTGATAGACTCGCATCGAAACGAAGATTAGCGGGTCTGCCAGCGATCGAGGGTGATCCGTGTCAATGTCCGCCATACTTCGTCGATCGAAGGTTCGGGGAGAGCCAAGGGTCTTGATCAAGCTTCTATCCGCCGCCGGCCTCGTGACGCTGTGCCTGACGTTGTCACTGCAGGCGACCAAGGCCGGGGATGCCCTGCGGGGCATGCCGAGGGTCATCGACGGCAATACGATCGAGCTCGACGGCCAGAGACTCAGGCTGCACGGCATCGACGCGCCCGAGCTCGGCCAGGTCTGCGAGCTGCGCGGCAAGCCCTACGACTGCGGCGAGATCTCGCGCGCGGCTTTGCTGGACCTGACCGCCGGCACGCCGATCCTGTGCCGGCCCATCGAGTCGGAGAGCGGCAC
>JAKSDN010001292.1 GCA_022360075.1 Kiloniellales bacterium
AGGTCGATCTGGCCCGGGAAGGCGTCGCGGAAGAAGCCCGAGACGCGCAGCGTCACGTCCACGCGCGGCCGGTCGAGCAGCGAGAGCGGCAGGATCTCGAAACCGGTCACCCGGCGCGACTGGGTCTCCCAGGTCGGCCGCACGCCCATCAGGGCCAGCGCCTGGGCCAGGTCGTCGCCACCGGTGCGCATGTTCGCCGTACCCCAGGCCGAGAGCGCCAGGCGCCGGGGCCAGGCCCCGTTCTCCTGGCGGTAGCGCTGGATCAGCAGGCTCGCCGACTTCCAGCCGAGCTGCCAGGCCGCCGGCGTGGGCACCGTGCGATTGTCGACCGAGTAGAAGTTGCGGCCGGTCGGCAGCACGTCCGGGCGCCCGCGGGTCGGCGCGCCCGAGGGGCCGGGCTCGAGAAAGCGTCCGTCGAGAGCACTCAGCAGGCCGTCGATCTCGGCGGTGCCGCAGGCTTCGACGGCCGGGCGCAGCTCCGCTCCGATCGCCTCCAGAACGGCGCCCGCTCGTTCCCACCCGGCATCCAACGGCTTTGTGCCGGTCACCAGATCGGCGGCAAGCAGTTCCAGCCGCTCGACCGTATCACCGTTCGTGCGCCAGGCGACGCCGTTCGTCAGCACCGCGGGGCGCGGCCCGTCCCAGGGCATGCCGAGATCGCAGTCCAGCGGGTCGAAGACGCCGAGCCCGAGGTCCGCTGCCAGGGCCCGGATCAGCGAGGCCTCGCCGCCCTGCCCGCCGCTGCGCGGCAGACGGGTTAGCGCGACCAGCAGATCGGTGAGCTGCCGGCCCTCGGGCGCGCGGCCGAAGACGTGCAGGCCGTCGCGGATCTGCAGCTCCTTCAGCTCACAGAGATAGCCGTCGAGCTTGGCGAGCGCGCTGTCGGCGTCCTCGTCTCGGGCGATGCCGCAGTCCTTGTCCAGGCCGATGCGCGCGCTCAGCTCCAGGATCTGGTCGCGCAGCAACTTGAGCCGGCGCGGGTCGAGGCCGGCGGCCTCGTAATACTCGTCGACCAGCAGCTCGAGCTCGGCCAGCGGGCCGTAGGACTCGGCGCGGGTCAGCGGCGGTGTCAGGTGATCGACGATGACGGCCTGCGCCCTGCGCTTGGCCTGGGTGCCCTCGCCGGGGTCGTTGACGATGAAGGGATAGAGGTGCGGCAACGGCCCCAGCGCCGCCTCCGGATAGCAGTCCTGCGAGAGCGCCAGCGCCTTGCCCGGCAGCCATTCCAGATTGCCGTGCTTGCCCATGTGGATGACGGCCTGAACGTCGTCGCGCAGCCAGGCGTAGAAGGCCAGATAGCCGTGCGGCGGCACCAGGTCCGGGTCGTGGTAGCTCTGCGTCGGGTCGATGTTGTAGCCGCGCGCCGGCTGCAA
>JAKSDN010000777.1 GCA_022360075.1 Kiloniellales bacterium
GACTGAATGACGCGCCTTGTTCGGTCCTGAAATCCCGAGTTCAACCCGCCCCACCACCCTTGCCGCCACCCGGCCCCTGGCTATACTGCCGCCGCCGACCCGGCCTCACCCGACACATTGGAGCTAAACCCCTTGCACGACGGAGACTTCGACGTTCTCGGTATCGGCAATGCCACCGTCGATGTGCTGACCCAGGCCGACGACGCTTTCGTGACGGCGCAGGAGCTGCCCAAGGGCGGCATGACGCTGATCAATGGCGCGCGGGCCGAGGCGCTTTATGCCGATATGGGGCCGGCGCGCGAGGTATCGGGCGGCTCGGCGGCCAATACGCTGGCGGGGCTGGCCTCGCTGGGCGGGCGCGGGGCCTTTGTGGGCAAGGTGCGCAACGATCAGCTCGGCGGCATCTTCCGCCACGACATCCGGGCCTCGGGCGTGAGCTTCGAGACCGCGCCCTCGACCGCGGGCGCGCCGACCGCGCGCTGCCTGATCATCGTCACGCCCGATGCCCAGCGCACCATGGCCACGTTTCTGGGCGCCTGCGTCGAGCTCGGGCCCGACGATATCGACGAGGACGAGGTCGGCCGCGCCAAGGTGACCTATCTGGAGGGCTATCTCTGGGACCCGCCGGGCGCCAAGCAGGCCTTCATCAAGGCGGCCGAGGCGGCCCACGCCGCCGGGCGCGAGGTCGCGCTCAGCCTGTCCGATCCCTTCTGCGTCGACCGCCACCGGGCCGAGTTCCGCGACCTGGTCGACGGCCACGTCGACCTGCTGTTCGCCAACGAGCACGAGATCTGCTCGCTCTACGAGGTCGAGGGCTTCGATCAGGCGCTGCAGGCGGTGCGCGGCCAGTGCAAGGTCGCGGCGCTCACCCGCAGCGAGAAGGGCGCGGTGATCCTCGGCAACGGCGAGGTCCACGTGGTCGATGCCGCGCCGGTCGATCGCGTGGTCGACACCACGGGCGCGGGCGACCTCTACGCCGCGGGCTTTCTGCGCGGCTACACCGAGGGCCGCGGGCTCTACGACTGCGGGCGGATCGGCGCGCTCGCGGCGGCCGAGGTGATCTCGCACTACGGCGCCCGGCCGGAGACCTCGCTGGCGCGGCTGGTGGCGCGCGAGCTCGCCTGACATGGCCGCACCGAAGTCGCTGCGCAACATCGCGATCATCGCCCACGTCGACCACGGCAAGACCACGCTGGTCGATCAGCTCCTGCGCCAGTCCGGCGCCTTCCGCAGCAACCAGCAGGTCGCCGAGCGCGCCATGGACTCGAACGACCTGGAGCGCGAGCGCGGCATCACCATCCTCGCCAAGTGCACCTCGGTCGAGTGGCGCGACCTGCGCATCAACATCGTCGACACGCCGGGCCATGCCGACTTCGGCGGCGAGGTCGAGCGCATTCTCTCGATGGTCGACGGCGTGCTGCTGCTGGTCGACGCGGCCGAAGGGCCGATGCCGCAGACCAAGTTCGTCACCATGAAGGCGCTGGCCCAGGGCCTGCATCCGATCGTCGTGGTCAACAAGGTCGATCGCCCGGACGGCCGGCCCTACGCGGTGCAGAACGAGGTCTTCGACCTCTTCGCCGCGCTGGAGGCGAGCGAGGCACAGCTCGAGTTCCCCACCCTCTTCGCCTCGGCCAAGCAGGGCTGGGCCGCGACCGAGCCGGACGGGCCGGAAGCAGGCCCCGGCGGCAGCCTGGCGCCGCTGTTCGAGCTGATCGCCGAGCGCGTGCCGGCACCCGAGGCCGACGAGGACGCCGGCTTCGCCATGCTGGCGACCATGCTGGACGCCGATCCCTATCTCGGCCGCGTGCTGACCGGGCGCATCCATTCGGGCGTCGCGCGGCTCAACATGCCGGTCAAGGTGCTGCGCCGCGATGGCACCGTGGCCGAGCAGGGCCGGCTCACCAAGCTTTTGGCCTATCGCGGCCTGACCCGTCAGCCGGTCGAGGAAGCGCGCGCCGGCGACATCGTCGCGGTGGCCGGTCTCGCCGAGGCGACGGTGGCCGATACGC
>JAKSDN010000820.1 GCA_022360075.1 Kiloniellales bacterium
CCTCGGTCGGAACGTGGCGATGCTCGTTCCTGAAGAGTCGCAGTCGGCGCACCAAAGCGGCATGGAGAGATTCGTCACCGGCGGCACGCCAAGGCTGATCGGGCAGACCCGCGAGTTCATGGCGCGCCGCCGCGACGGCGAACACATCCCGATCGAGATGTCCCTGTCGAGCTGGACGGAGGGCGAGCGGGTCTGCTTCGGCGCGATCCTGCGCAACATCGCCGAGCGTAAGAGAGTCGAGCAGGAGCTCTTTCAGCTCGCCTACTACGATTCGCTAACGGGACTGCCCAATCGACGCCTGTTGCGTCAGCATGTCGAGGCCGCGCTGCAAAAGGGGCCGACCACCACCGTCCTCCTGCTGGGTCTGGACCGCTTCAGGGAGATCAACGACAGTCTGGGCCACGCGGCAGGCGACGGGCTTCTCAAGGCGGTCGGCGAGCGCCTGGAGACGGTCACGACCGGCGCCAAGCTAGTCGCGCGCTTCGGCGCCGACGAGTTCGCGGTCCTTTCCAGCACCTGCGCCTCGACCGGCGACGCAGCCGCCCTGGCCGAGCGCGTGATGTCGGCCTTTGCCGACGCCTTCGAGATCGCCGGAAGACGGGTCAGGGTCGGGGCCAGCATCGGCATCGTGATGGGCTCACGCGCCGATGAGAGCGTCGAGACCTTGATGGTCAATGCCGACCTGGCCCTCGCGCAGGCCAAGACGACCGAAGTGCTCGACTACGTCTTCTTCGAAGAAGGCTTGCGCCAAGCGATCACCACGCGCCGTCGCATCGAGGAGGAACTGCACCGGGCCTTCGAAAGCCAGGAGCTGGAACTTTTCTATCAGCCCCAGGTCTGCCTCGAGGAGCGCCGGATCGTCGGCGCCGAGGCGCTCTTGCGCTGGCGCCATCCGGCGCAAGGGGTGCTCGCGCCCTCGGCCTTCCTTTACGTCCTGGAAGACAGCTCCCTCGCCGGCCCGGTCGGCGACTGGGCGATCGAGACCGCTTGCGCCCAGGGTGTCGCCTGGCGCGCCCGCGGTCTGCCGCCGGTACGCATCGGGGTCAATCTCTTCGGCGCGCAGTTCCGACTCGGCAACCTGGGGGAAAAGGTGATACGCGCCATCGGAATGACCGGACTGCCGCCCGAGGCGCTGGAGCTGGAGATCACGGAGAACATCCTGCTCCAGGAGGACAGCGAGATGATCGACGTGCTGCGCGACCTGCATCGCCGGGGCGTCGGTATCGCCTTCGACGACTACGGCACCGGCTACGCCTCGCTGAGCCTGCTCAAGCGCTATCCGCTGACCCGGCTGAAGATCGACCGCAGCTTCGTCTCCGGCCTGCAGGACGACCCCGATGACATGGCCATCGTCAAGGCCGTGATCGCCCTCGGCAAGAGCCTGGGCCTGGACGTCATCGCCGAGGGCGTCGAGACCGCGGCGCAGGAGGAGATCCTGAAAGCCGAGGGCTGCTGCGAGATCCAGGGCTACCTCTACGGCCGTCCGATGCCCGCTGACGACTTCGCCGCGCTGCTGACCAAAGACCTGAGATTCGCCGAGGCGGGGTGAGACAGTTGAAGGCCTCGACGAGCCTCTTTTGAGGCCGGAAGGTGCTTCTCGATGGCCGTCAGCTAACTCCCCCTTCGAAATGTCACCCTCGGGTCAAGCCCGGCAATGACAGTTTGGGGATGGCAAAGGTAAGAGCTTTATCGCTACGCCCGGTCTGCTGAAGCAGGAATGGCGGACCGCTTACGCTCTCACCACCGCCCCTCTCAATAAACCCGCGTCACCTTCCGCCCTTGGCGCTCCAGCAGGGCGAGCACGCCGTCCTCGCCCGGCAGATGGAGGGCGCCGATGGCGACGAAGGTGCGGCCCTCGTCGAGCCGGTCGGTGAGGCGGGCGGCCATGCGCCGGTTGCGGCGGTCGATCAGGCGCTCCTCGAAGGCGGCGATCAGCCCGGGGTCGGCGCCGGTCGCTTGTAGGCGCATGAGCTGGTAGATCATGCCGGTGTTGCCGGCCAGATAAGCGTCCTTGATCTGATAGTACCAGTCGGCGATGCGCGCATGCTCGCGCAGCGTCATCTCGAGCAGCTCGATCTGCTCGGCCTCCGGCACGTTGCTGAAGATCGCGATCTGCTCTTCGACCGATTCGAGCCCGTGGATCGCCAGGCCGCGGCGTTGGGCATGGGCTTGCAGGGCCTGGTCGAGCGGCAGCGCACCCGCGCTCAGCCGCTTGAATTCCTCGGGCACGATGGAGAGCACCGTCATCGCGGCCCAGGGTGCGTAGACCTGCAGAAGCTGTTCCGGCAGGCCGTATTTGGCCGCGGCCTCCAGCGCGGCCTCGAAGCGCTCGTCGCCGATGATGCCTTCCAGCGTCCGGCCGTCCTTCAGCACCATGGCCTCGGCCATGCGGCGCGAGACCTCGTCGGTCGCGACCATCTCCAGGGTCACGCTCTCGGC
>JAKSDN010000303.1 GCA_022360075.1 Kiloniellales bacterium
ATGAGGCGAGGGGTGGTCGTTGAGGGAGATGAGGATGCCTTGTTGACGTTCGGGATCAGTGGGCCTCATCCAGCCCCTCTCAAGAACGCCCGCTCCGTCCGCGTAAGGCGCTCCGGCCCTTCCTCGGTCACCAGGATCGTGTCGCTGAATCCCAGGCCGCGGGCCGAGGCGTACATGTGGAACACCATGCCCGGCTCCAGGCGCCAGCGACTGGTCGGCAGGAACACGTGGGAGAAGTCGCTCGAGCGCGGGGTGCGGTGGTAGATGCCGAGGGTGTAGCCGGTGACGTTCTCGTAGCTGTCGCGCAGGCCTCGGGACAACACCGCCTCGCGCAGCACGGCATCGACGTCGCAGGCGAGGGCGCCCGGGTGCATGGCGGCGTACTGCGCATCCTGAATGCCGATGAGGGCTTCGGCGGCCTCGGCGACCTCGGGCGCGGGCGCGCCGATCGCGACCGGGCGCATCATGCGCGCGCTGTAATGCTGCACCCGCGGCACCAGCTCGCAATGCAGGATGTCGCCCGCCTCGAGCGGATGGTCGTTCAGCTCGGCGTGCAGGAAGCCGCTGCCGCCGCGGCCCCTGGCGATGCGGCCGACCTGGCCGTCGTCGGCGCCGTTTCGCAGATAGGCCGAGGCGGCGACGGCGGCGGCCTCGCGCACCGTCAGGCCAGCTCGGGCGGCCGCCCGCACTTCGGCCATCGAGCGATCGACGATATCAGCGGCCCGGCGCAGCAGCGCCACTTCCGTGTCGTCCTTGACCGCGCGCAGCCGGTCGCTGATCCCCGGATCGCCGACCCAGCGCAGGCCAGGCAGGCGCGCGGACAACCAGCCGTGGCGATGCGCCGTGTGGCCATAGGAGTTCGGGTCGTAGCCCAGCACGCCATCGGCGAAGCCGTGCGCGTCGATGCTGGCGGCCACCACCTCCAGCGGATCGTCGCTGTCCGGATAGGACAGCACGCTCTCGATCCAGCTGTTGGCGCGCGCCAGCGGCGCGTCGAGTGCGCGCAGCACGATCCAGGGCTCGCCCTCGGCCGGCACCAGGCAGCCGCGGTAGAGCGTCTCCGAAATGCCGAAGCCCGAGATCCAGGTCATGAGCTCGGCGGAATCGACGAGGAACAGATCGGCGCCTGCCTCGCGCATTTCCGCTCGCAGACGCGCGACCCGGCTGTCGAAAGGAACAGGAATCGACATCGCCCTGCGCTCAAGCAACGCCGCAGATATCGATGATGGCCAGCAGATAGAGCCGCACCGCGTCGAGATAGTCGGCGCGGTCGACCCGCTCGTCCGGCATGGTGTTGTACTTGCCGCCGGGCCCGCAGACGATGCCCTCCATCCCCGCCCGGTGCAGAAAATGCGCCGCGTCCGTCCCGTAGAAGGCCGGCGGGCGCAGAGCACCGGTCGGCTGATCCGCGCCCCGGATCTCCCGGTAGGCAGCATTGACCGTGCGCACGATGCAGGCGTCGTCCGCGACCTCGAAGGGCAGCATGCTTGGATGGCCCTTCTCGGCGTCGCCGGCGCGCACCGTGGCTCTGAGGCCCGGGGTGTCGGCCTCCAGTCGGTCGAGCAGCGCGCGGAAGTCGGCAAGCACGCTCTCCTTGGATTGGGAGGGCGCGTAGCGCGCGGTGCCGGTCAGGCGCACGAAGTCGGCGATCTGCGGGGGCCGCCAGTCGTGGAACTCGCGCGACAGTGCGCCGCGCAGGACGCCGACGTTGGCCCGGTTGACCGACAGGTGCTTGTCGTTCGCCGCGCCCGAGAAAGTCATCGCATTGATCTGCGGCACCAGGGCGCAAGCCGCGGCGATGGCGTCCACGGCCTCCTCGCGTTTGGAGATGTGACGGGTGATGCCCTCCAGCTCGATCACGAAGTTGAAGGCGCCGGCGTGCAGGGTGAGCGCCTGGATATCGGTCGGCTCGCTGTTGATGAAATAGTCGGCCCTGACGCCCTGCTCGATCGCGCGCACCGTGCCGACCCCGCCTTGCAGCTCGCCGACCACGTAGGTCAGGATCACGTCGCCTTTCGGCTTGAGGCCGGCCTTCAGCAGAGTCTCGACGGCGCAGAAGTATGCGGCGTCGCCGGCCTTCATGTTGGACACGCCAATGCCGTAGATGAAGTCGTCGTCGACCACCCCGCCCCAGGGATCGACGGTCCAGCCCTCGGTCACCGGATTGGTGTCGAGGTGGCCGTTGAACAGCAGGCTCGAACCGCCGCCGCTGCCCTTCAGGCGGCCGATGGCGTTGACCCGCTCGCCGACGACGGGCTGCAGCTCCGCCTCGAGACCGAGCGCGGCCATGCGATCGCGCATATAGGCGGCGAGCTGGCGCTCGCCTTCGGTCTCGGTATAGCTCTTGTGCCGGACCATGCTGGCCAGGAAGTCGAGGCAGGCCTGCTCGTCGACGTGGGCGAGCACTTCCTCGCGGGTCATGGGGTCTCCTCCCTGTGGGGTGTGGCGGCGCCGGTCTCGCGCCGGCTCCAGATCGGGGCGCCCGTGCGCAGGTCGTCGGGCGCCAGGTGGCAGCGCAGCCAGTGATCCTCCTCGAAGTTCCGGAGCGGCGGCGCCTCTTCGGCGCAGAGCGCGCCGATGCGCTTGGGGCAGCGGCTCTCGAAGGGGCAGCCGTCGAGCGCGCCGATGCGCGTTGGCATCGCACCTTCGAGCCGCACCCGGCGCACGGCGACGGCCTCGTCGAGCGAGGGCGCGGAGCTCAGCAGCGCCTCGGTGTAAGGATGATATGGCGGGGCCTCGAGGCTGGCCGCCGGGCGCTGCTCGACGAGCTGGCCCAGGTACATGGTGATCACCCGGTCGGCGAGATAGCGCACCAGGTTGAGGTCGTGGCTGATGAAGAGATAGGCGATACCCTGGCGCGCCTGGATCTCGCGCAGCAGGTTGACGATCGAGGCCTGCACCGAGGCATCGAGGCCCGAGGTGATCTCGTCGCAGATCATCACCGCCGGCTCGGCCGCGACGGCGCGCGCGATCGCCACCCGCTGCTTCTCGCCGCCCGACAGCGCGTGCGGATAGCGCGCGGCATGGTCGCTCGGCAGCCGCACCTGCGCCAGCAGGTCCCGCACCGCATCGGCCAAAGCCCTGCCGCTTAGGCCACGATAGAGCCGTAATGGCCGGCTCAGGATGGTGCCGATGGTCTGGCGGGGATTTAGCGAGGAGTCCGGATTCTGGAAGACCATCTGCACCCGGCTGCGGTAGCCCCGGTCCATGTCGGCCGATCTCGTGATTTGCCGGTCGTCGAAACGGATACGGCC
>JAKSDN010001224.1 GCA_022360075.1 Kiloniellales bacterium
CTAGTGGTCCAATTCCGACACTTGAGTCCGATGGAATTGGATCAAGTGTCGACCAGTATTGGGCCCAAACAAAGAGTGACCTGGCGGGGCGGCCCGACATTCCGGGATCGGAATGTCGGAGTCGTACCGCTAGGGCTTCGGCAGCAGGCGCAGGCGTTCGTCTCGCTGCAAGCCGATGCCGTCGAGCGGTAGGGAGAGCCCATCGCGCCAGGGCTCGGCGAAGCGGCCGTAGTGGGGCGACAGCGGGTTGCCGGATTGCCCGATGGCGATGATGAATTCCGAGTCGTCCAAGTCGTCCAGGTCGAAGAGCGCGCGCAGCCCGGATCCGTGCACATGGCTGAAGCGCTTGCGCGGGTCGCGCGTGAAGGTCGCGCCGCCCCGGCTGACCGTCGTATTACCGCCGTCGGTCTCGACACTGTAGTCCACAAGCCGTCTCAGCAGCGGGATGCGGCTGAACAGAGGGTGAGGGAACCAAGCTTTGTGGGCCGCGCCCCAGCGCCAAGCCGTCATGTCATTGCCTTGCGCCTCGGTCAGCTCGTCCAAGGCTTCCTTGAGCGCGTCCGCGATCTGCTGGCCGCAGCTTTCGGCGCCGTTGGAGCCGATGTCGTCGCACCAGGCTTCGCCGTCGCTCAAGAGCTTGACGAGCAGGGGGATGTCCGGCCGGGCGAAGTCCTCGAAGCTGGCGGCCAGCTCGTCGCCGATCAGGCGGCGGTTGAGGGCGTCGATCCAGGCATAGAAGATCAGAGGCTCAGGCCGATCGCGGGACATGCGATAGTCCCAGTCCCGCAAAAGCGATTGCGCCTTTTGCGAACGCTCGTCGGATGCCGGCGCCGCAAGCAGCAGCGGCAGCAGGTCGCGCGCGCCGCGGGAGACGATGTCGTTCTGAATTCGCCTGTGCTGATCGAGCGTCGATTTCGGGGTCATGTCGAGAAGCTCGGCGATCCGCGCGGCGCGATAGGGATTACGCCAGTGCGCGGTGATCAGGTGCGGATAGGCATCGGGCACCAGGCGGTTGTTGGCAGCGATGATCCGCCCCTCGGGCGGGTCGACGATCTGGGGCAGGGCGTCGAAGGGGATGAAGCCGCTCCAATCGTAGTCTCCGCTCCAACCGGGCACGGGCAGCCGGCCCTCGCCGCGCGGGCGCATCGGAACGCGCGCGGGGGCGATCAGGCCGATGCGTCCCTCGACGTCGGCGTAGATCACGGTCTGCTGCGGGCTGTGCAGCGAGCGCATGGCTTCGAGGAAGCCGTCCCAGTCGTGGGCGCGATTGAGGTCGGCCATGGCGTCGGCCGTGCGGTCGTCGTCGCGCAGCGCGGGCCAGGCGAGTGCCAGGACCTGGTCCTCGCCGACGATCTCTGCGGCCTCGGGCAGGAAGTCGGAAATCACGGGGCCATGCCGGGTCTTGCGGACCGTCATGATCTCGGGCGGGTGGTCACGGATCGCGATCTCCTCTTCGCGCTCAATGAAGGCCTTCGGACCCTCCGGTGTGTCGTAGCGCGACGGATCGCCGTCGCTGAGACGCTCGACGAAGAGGTCTTGCGTGTCGCCCTCCGTGGTCGTGAAGCCCCAGGCGATGTGTTGGTTGTGGCCGATCACGATGAAAGGCACGCCCGGCGCCGTGGCGCCGGCCAAAGTGAGTTCGGGTGTCTCGATCCGGACCAGGTACCAGACGCTCGGGGCGGTGAGGCCGAGGTGCGGGTCGTTGGCGAGGATCGGCTTGCCGCTCCCGGTCTCGCTGCCGGCCAGCGCCCAGGAGTTCGAGGCGCTCTTCGGATACCACGCCCAGGGCAGGATCTCGTTCAGTCGGCGCGGCGGCTGCCGGTCGCTGCGCCGCTCGAGCCCAGGCAGGCCGCCGATCGCGACGGGCGCGTCGGGCGGATAGTCGGGCCAGAGAAAGGCGATCTGCGCTTCGCTCAGGTGCTCGCTCAGACGGGCGCGGCGGATCTCGTCGCGCCAGTTGCCGGAGAGCTGCATCGCCATGAGGCGTCCCCAGACGATGCTGTCGGCCGGCTTCCAGGGCTCGGGCGCGGTACGCAGCAGATAATACTCGGGCGGCCAAGCCCCCTCGTGCGTGGCGATGAAGGCATTCACGCCGGCGGTGTAGGCGTCGATCGCCGCCCGCGTCTCGGGCTTGAGGCTCGCGAGGTTCGCTTCGGCCACGCGGTAGAGGCCGAGCCCGCGCATGAAACGGTCCAGGGGCAGGGTCTTGGGCCCGACGACCTCGGATAGCCGGCCCGCGCCGGTGAACCGCATGAAGTCCATCTGCCAGAGGCGGTCCTGGGCGTGGGCGAAGCCGACCGCGAAGTAGGCATCGATCAGGCTCTCGGC
>JAKSDN010000463.1 GCA_022360075.1 Kiloniellales bacterium
GATCTTCGGCCGCATGTTCAGGATCGGGCGGAGCCGCGAGGAATAGTAGACACCACTGCCGTCGGAATGCAGATCATAAAGCGAGTGGCCGTACTCGCGGTGTTCGTTGAGGAAAATCTGATGGGGGTGCAGCACCAGCGCGCGGTTCAGGTGCAGTTCGACCAGGCCGTCGTTGGTGCCGAAATGCTCGTTGGCATAGGCCATATAGGTGGCCAGCGGAAACAGGTAGAGCAGTTTCGCGGACGATTCGCCCGGCCTGGGGCGCACAACGAAGGTGATAAACTGCTCTTCGCCTTGCGCCTCCAAGCGGATCGCGTAGATTCCGCTCTTTAGATCCTCGGGAACAGTCAGGGTAAAGTCGGTCTGCCAGCCGGCGTCATAGACGTCGTCATCATGGAAATGGATGGCCGACCACTCGGCGGGCCGGTGGCGCCAACACATCTCCTCTCCTGAGAAGTTGTGTCCCGTCACGCCGCGGGTCGGCATGTTGACGACTTCGCCGTCCAACCCGTTGCCGCTGGCATCCTTGATCGTCACGCCTTCGATGTCGTCAGAGAAATCCCAGGCACCCGCGAGCCTTGCTCTTAACGCGTCCGGCCAGCGATCGGCGCGCGCGGTCTGCATTTCGTCGCGCGAGAGTGCCACGGTACCGACGCGCGGGCGATCGATCTTGCCGTTGTACAAGGCCTTGCCGACCGGCCGACCGCCGTCCGAGCCGCCCCAGGTCGCGGCGAACAGCAGCGGCGCGTCGTTTGCCCAGTCGATCCCGACGGCGAGGTCGGCGCCTACGCTCGCCCCGTCATCGATCGTCGGAAAGTCGACCTGCGGCTCCTGGTAGACCGCCGCGCGGCCGCTCGCCGCATCGTAGGATGCGGCGGCGAAGTACCAATAGCCCTTCAGCATGGGCTTGCCGCTCGACAGGCGCTGGACCTCGCCCTGGCCGTCGCAGATCTCCAGCGTCACCGCGCCGCTACCGTCGACGATCAACGCGACGCCGCGGCCGGTCTGCTCGTCCCACTGGCTGATGATCGCCTGGCGCCCCTTGTGCGGCGTGGTCGGCATGATCATGGCTTGCAGGCTGAAGCCCTCGCTCGAGACCGGCGGGCGGGCGCCGACCTTGGCGAAGGAGCCGGCATGGATCACCTGCTTGCGCCCCTGGTAGCGGCCGTCGATGGCCGACTCGACCGGCAGGATCTCGATCGCGGGTGCCTCCGGCGCGGTGTCGCCCTGCACCACCCGGACCATCTGGGCCTGATACTCCGGGTACTCGCAGTTGACCTTGAACTCGATGTCCTGCCCCGCCCAAGCGCTGACCCGGTTCGAATAGCCGGTGATCTTCAACATGACCGTCTCCTTGTCGAACGACTATCGGGGCTCGCGCCGGCCTCAGGCATCCAGCTCGATACCGAAGTGCCGCTTGATGCGGCGTTTGAATATCGCCCATTCCGCATCGTCCACGCTGTCGAAGACCTCGCCCAGATCGGTGATCGCCTTGGTTCGGCCATTCATCTGGATGAGCCGCCACTGTTCGTGCGGTTTGGTGCACAACAGCGCCAGCTTGCCTTCCATCGGCTCGGCGCGGATGTGGTTGAGCAAGCGTTGCAGCGCGGGGCTGTGCTGGCCCGTGGTCTTGTTCCTGAACTCCGCCGCCAGCTCGTCCAGCGGTCTGCCAAGGGTGAGTCTTTCCAGTTTCGCCGACATGGCACGCCTCTCCGACTATCCGGTTCCAGTCGTCGTTTCCGCATAGAGATGACATTCGATACGGCGCGAGCCGACCCGGCGCGGTGCCGGATCGTCCTGGGCACAGCGCTCGATGCTGCGCGGACATCGGGTTCTGAAGCAGCAGCCAGGCGGGATGTGCACCGGACTCGGCGGCTCGCCGTCGAGCAAATGCTCGCTCGCGTCGAATCGCTTTTCCTCGATCGTCGGCATCGCCGACAGCAACGCGGTCGTGTAGGGGTGCTGCGGATCGAAGAAGATGCCCTGGTTTCCCGCCAGCTCGACAACCCGGCCCAGATACATCACCGCGATGCGAGAACAGGCGCGGCGCACCAGCGCCAAGTCATGGGAGATGAATATGTAAGTGAAGTGGTGTTCGGCCTGAAGCTGATCGAACAGGTCGAGCAGCCGGGCCTGCTCGACCTGGTCCAGCGCCGACAGGGTTTCGTCCAGAATGAGCAGCCTCGGCTTCAGCACCATGGCGCGGGCGATGTTGACCCGCTGGCGCTGGCTGGCGCTCAGGCCCATCGGCAGGTCCCGCAGCGCGCTCTGCGGTAGGCCTACTTCTGCCATGACCTCTTCGACCCTTTGGCGGATCTCTCGAGAAGAATGAGCGCCGTGAATCCGCAGGGGCTCGCCGATGATCTGTCCGACGGTGAAGTGCGCGGGCAAGCTCGAATAGGGGTCCTGCAGGATGAGCTGGAACTGTTGCCGGAGTTGCTTCAGCCCACCGGCGCTCAGTTGCGAGATGGGCGTGCCATCGAAGCAGATATCTCCCTTGTCGGGTTGCTCCACCCAGCTCAGAAGCCGCGACAGGGTGGACTTGCCGCAGCCGGATTCACCGACGATGCCGAAGTTCTCCCCTTCCAGGATGTCGAAAGACACCCCGCGGACCGCCTGCACCGCCTGATGGCCGAAGAGCTTCTCGGGGTCCTTGGTCCTATAGGTCTTGAACACGTCCTGGACGCTCAAGATCGTATGCCGGCTTCGGCTTTCCGGCGGGCTGTGCTCGACCTGCCAGATGCGCGGAACCCGTCCGACAAGCTGCTTGGTGTAGCTCTCCCGCGGCATGTCGACGATGGTGGCGGGATCGGTCTTTTCGATGATCTCACCCTGTTGCAGCACCAGCAGGCGAGAGGCGATCTCGCAGGCCATGGGTAGGGAGGAGGAGACGAAAATGATGCCTGTGCTCAAGCTGTCGCGCAGATCCTCCAGCAGCCGAACGATCTGCTTGGCGACGGTCACGTCGAGGGGCTGGGTGATATTGTCTGCGATCAGGAAAGCGGGGTTCGCAATCAGGGCGTCGACGATCATCACGCGCTGCATCATGCCGCCGGAGAATTGGAAGGGAAACTCGTTCAGCCGCGCCTTCGGGGAGGGAATGCGCACGGCATCGAACATCTCCAGCACGCGCCTTCGCGCGTCCCGCCGAGCGATTCCCGGCTCCACGGCCGAGAGCTTGTCGACGAGATGCTGGCCGACCGGAACGGTCGGGTCGAGCGCGCCGGCCGGATCGGCGCCGACGTAGGAGATCTCGCGGCCGCGCAGATGCCGCGCCTCGCTATCCGACAGGGCGAGGATGTTACGTCCCTTGTAGACCACCTCGCCGGACCGCGCGACGAGCGGTGCGGGCAGCCAGTTGATCAAGGATCGAGACAACACGGACATGCCCGAGCCCGACTCGCCGACGACGCCCAGAATCTCGCCATGGCCGAGGCCGAAGGTTATGTCGTTGAGAACAGGAACGTCGCCGCCGGCCAGGCGTGCGCAGACCGAGAGGCCCTTGACGTCGAGCAGCCTCGCGTGCTGCCCAGCGGTCATGACGAGCGCCCGCCCAGGACGTCGTTGCGGGCCATCTCCATGGCGGCACCGATGAGGTTGATGCTCACCAGCACCAGAAACAGGAACAGCCCCGGCATGACGGTGATCCACCAGGCATTGATGAGATACTTGGTGCCGTCGGCGAGCATGTTGCCGAAGGTCGGCGTGGGTGGCTGAATGCCGATGCCGATAAACCCGAAAATCGCCTCGAAGATCATCATCCGCGCCACGTCCAGGACGGCGACGAAGGCGACCGGCGGCAGAATGTTGGGTGCGATATGCCGCAACATGATCCGCAGCGGATTCGCACCGATGATGTGCGCGGCCCGGACATATTCCTTCTTGCGCTCCGACATCGTGACGGCGCGAACCACCAGCGCGTAGACCGGCCAGCCGGCCAGGATCAGCACCGCGATGACCGCCTGCGGGGTGGGGCGTGAAACGCCCAGGATGGTGATCGCAAGAATCACGACCGGAATCGAAAGCTGCGCATCGGTCAGGCGCATCAGGAC
>JAKSDN010001449.1 GCA_022360075.1 Kiloniellales bacterium
AGGTTGAGACTCTCCGGAGGCGCCGGATACTTCGCAGTGCACTGCATGAGGGCGAGGTCCTTACCGCCGGCGGCCCGGAAGGTTTCGACCGCCCAGGCGATATCGGCCGCGTTGCTGGCGCCGGTCGCGAGCACCAGGGGCTTGCCCGACTTCGCCGCCAGCTCCAACAGATGGACGTGGCTGATCTCGTAGGAGGCGATCTTGTGGACTGTCACGTGAGGATCGACCGCGGCGAAATCCGCCGGCGAGAAGGGCGTGCTCATGAAGCGCAGGCCCTGCGCTCGCGCATGGGCGGCGAGCTCCGGGATCAGCTCGTAGGGCATGGCGAGGTCCGCGAAGATCTCGCCGATGTCCTCCTCGATGCCGCTTTCGGCCAGGTAGTCGCTCTTGCCCGCGCCCGCGACGTAGACCGTCTCCGGCCGGTAGGTCTGGAATTTGACCGCATCGGCGCCAGCCTCGGCCGCGACCTCGATCAGGGCCTTGCCCATGGCCAGGTCGCGCTTGGCCGTGCCCATGCGCCAGTTCGAGCCGGCCTCGGCGATGACGAAAACCCGGTCGCGGCGCCAGAGGGCGCTGGTCAGCTCGTAGAGGCTGCGTGCGATCCGACAGGTCTCGCCCGTATCGGGAATCCGCTTGTCGACCTCGTCGAGCGGCACGAAACCGGCCGCGGCGAAGCAAGCCACAGAGGCGGCGTTCTCGGTGCGGATCTCGGCCACGGCACTGTCGACGCCGGCGCGACGCAGGAAGCTCAGGCCGGTCCGAAGCGCCGCCCTGCCGAGACCCGTTCCGCGCCGGTCCGGCGCGATCATGAGCGAGATATCGACCACGCGTCCGGCCAGGCCTTGCGGGTGCGCGATCGGCCGGAAGCGTAGAAAGCCGACGCGCTCGCCGCCGTCCAGCAGGAAGAGCGGCAGCAGACCCGGCTCGCTGAGGTACTTGTCGCGATACTCCGGCCAGAAGCGCTCCCAGCTCTTGGGCTCGCGGTGAAAGGACATCGCCAGCGTCGTCGGGTCGTTACGCCAGGTCATGACCTGGCGGGCGTGGCTCTCATCGGCCCCGCAAAGCTCGATCGACAGGCTCGGCTCAGTCATCCTCGTGAGGCTTCCTGGAGTCCGCGACGTCAGGCGGTTTCGGCATAGGCCGGCGCTTGCTCATCGGGCGCGGCCTCGCGCTGCGCCGAGTCGAGAACGACCGAGCGTTCCTGGGGGTAGGCCTGCGGTGGCACGCCTCCCGCGACCACCTGGCGCAGTACGTCGATGGCGCGCTCGGCGGTGCGGCCGTCGTCGTAGCCCAGATAGAAGCGGCAGAGTTCACTCAGGCGCCCGCGGTCTCCGCCGTGCAGGTGAGCGCCGCCGATGGCCGCGTCGATCTTGTCGAGCAGATCCTGCTTCGAGGTGGCCAGGGCGAAGGCATCGCGAAACTCGGGGAAGAAGACGTAGGCGCTGTGGCGACCCGTCGCTTCGTGGAAGAACGGCATGATGGTGTTGCAGCCGAGCAGGCAGGACTCGAGCAAGACCGTCGAGTTGAAACCGATGGTGGCCAGGGATTCCCGGATCAGCGCGGGCGCCGGCTCGGCGACGATGTGGCAGTTGGGGATGCTGTCGAGCGAGCGCCCGAGGTTCTCCTGGATGGTCTTCTCGATCTCTGCGCTCCACAGCTCCATCGCCGCCTTGGGCTTGATCTTGAAGGTGATCTCGGGGTGGCGCAGCGCCACCTCGGCGAAGCCCACGTGCACGTCGCGGAACAGAGCGACGAAGCCCTCGTCTTCGCTCGACGTGAAATACGGCGAGCGGCTGCGGGTCACGGTGACGCCGCCGGAGACCGCGCCGAAGGAGAACAGCGTGACGACCCGCTTGCCGGCCTCGCTCTGCGTCTCGCGCCGAGCGTCTGCGTGCAGCAGGTTGTCGATGCGCAGCAGCCCCATCACCGTAATGCGATCCTCGGGAAAGACCTCGGCCTCGGCGAAGAGCCGCTTGCCGGTCCGATTGGTGACGCAGACGTGGGTACCGAGAAAGCGCTGCCGCCGCCCCTTGAAACGCTCGATGCGCTCGGGGAGATGGCTCTCGTCAAGGACCGTGAACTCCTTGTGAAAGGCGACGAAGGGCAGCCCGGCCGCGTGGCAGCCGGCGGCCCAGGCTTGCTCTCGCCGATAGTGGATGGCCGGGGTGACGGCACAGTCGAGCTTCCGGTGACGGCGCAGCGCCCTGATCACGCGCGCGATGAAGGCCGCCTGGGCCTCGCGGGCCTCGAGGATCTTGGGATCGCGCTCGAGGAAGTACTCCGGGTGCGGCGCTTTGCCGGGCACGGCGAAGATCGCGTTGACCCAGCCGAGGAAAGTCTCGTCGATGGTATGCAGCCGCAGGGCGTCCGGCCGCGCCAGGGCCTCCAGGTCCTGCAGCCAGCGATAGTCGCTGAACACCAGCACGTCGAGCGCATCGTCCCGATCGCAGTCCTGACGCAGGCGCAAGCGGCGGGCCATCAGCCAGCCGAGGACCGCGGCGGACCAAGGCTGGCGCAGGAGGAGGCGCGCAAGCGCCTTGAGGGCCATCGGCAGGGGCATCAGTAGGTGATCCGCTTCTGCACCTGAATGCCGTTGCTGCGCGCCAGGACCTCGACGATCGCCTCGCCGGCCCGGCCCGTGCCGTAGATCGGGTCTTGCTCGTAACGGCCGTGGTCGAGCTGCCGGCGCAGGCCGTCGTAGATGGCGTCTTCCTCGTAGGGCACGTCGACGACGTTGCGGCCCCGTTCCCGGCCCTCCTGCCGGGTCCCGATGTTGACTGCCGGCGTGCCGATGAAGGCGCCGTCGCGGATTCCGCTCGAGGAATTGCCGAGCAGGCAGGCCGTGCGCGCCATCAGGCGGACGTAGGTATCGATCTTCAGATTCTTGAAGAAATGCATGCCTTCGGCCTGATTGTGCTCGCGCAGGAGCCGGATGCCGCGGGCGATGTCCTCGGAGCCGGCGTCGGCATTGGGCCAGAGCACGATTGCCGGCAGGCCGCTGCGGCGCACGGCGTTCAGTGTCGCCGTGATCTGCTGGATGCCTTGGCCGAACTCCGTGGTGACGGGATGCTGCGAGACGATGACGAAAGGCTTGCTCACGTCGACCGCGTCGCCGACGCCGCGGTGCATCTCGGTCTCGTCGATGCCGTTGGTGAGCGGCGTCTCCAGGATCTCGCGCACCAGGTCCATGCGCGGGCAGCCGAC
>JAKSDN010001412.1 GCA_022360075.1 Kiloniellales bacterium
AGTGACATCGCCGAGCAAACCAACCTGCTTGCGCTCAACGCGACGATTGAGGCTGCCCGCGCCGGCGAGGCTGGCAAGGGCTTCGCCGTGGTCGCCTCCGAAGTCAAGACGCTTGCAAACCAAACCGCCAAAGCCACCGAAGAGATCGCCCAGCAGGTCGAGGGCATGCAGTCGGCGACCGGCGGCACGGTCGAGTCGATCGAGAAGATCGGCAAGGTGATCGCCCGGATCAGCGACAACGCCAACAGCATCGCGGCGGCGATCGAGGAGCAGACCGTCTCGACGCAGGAGATCTCCAAGAACGTTCAAGAGGCGGCCTCCGGGACGCAGGAGGTCGCATTCAACATCACCGGCGTCCGGGAAGCTGCCGAGCAGACCGGCGCGGCGGCATCCCAGGTGCTCTCCTCCGCCAACGGGCTTTCAGAGCAGTCCGATGTGCTGCGGTCCGAGGTGGAGAAGTTCGTCTCCACCCTAAGGGCGGCCTGACCTTCGACAGGTTCGACCGAGCCGCCCGCTCCTCCGGCGCAAGGGCGGCTCGGCGAGCCCTACAGCCTATCAAGGGTCCGAGCCCAGGCGCTCGGCCCGGCCAAGGAACGAAGCCGCCACGCGCGCTCAAGTCCCTGGCCGGGCCGAGGCCGCCGGCGATGTGGGCAACCCGGCCAAGATCAGGGCGATGGCGGCGATGGCAAAGTAAGTTCGGATTGGCATGTTCGACATCCTTAAACCCCGCGCGTGTCGCGGCAGATTGATCGCGGTGGCGGAGCGTAGAGCGGATTCGGCACGACTTGAGCAGCCGATGCGCCTAAGGACGAGGTCGGTCTTTCTGAGCGTTCACGAATGCGCTCATCCGAGGCGGCCGCGTTGGCGAGCGTCTTGAAGGAGGCGCAACGTTTTCCGGCGCTTGAGGTCTGAAACTACTACCCAACCAAGCGACCCGCCCTTACTAGTGTATCGACTTGCTTTTTCTAATAGAACGAATGAAGAAATTTCTGATTACTGTCATTTTAATAATCTAATAATGCACAAGTGAAATAAACCCCTGGGCAAAAATATCCATGGGTTTTGTGTAAATCAGGGTTGCATCACATCACTTCAGATCAATCGGAGTGAGAGCAGTCGGTGGCGTCCTGCCCCATCAAAGCGGCAGCGCAGCCGGCCTCACCTGCTTGGCACAAATCTCGCGAACGTTAGTTGGGTGCCATCGAGAGTCCGACGAACCGGTCATCGCACCGACGCCTGACCTCATCGGCCCCGGATACTCCGAGGGAGAATTTAATGAGTGGCAATGCAAAGGTAGCTCCAGCGTCGACGGGCGAAGCTTCGAAGGCCGCGGAAAGCGGCGCAGGAGCTCCCCAAGATGCCGGACGGACGAACGCCCGGCTCCTGGGCTTTTTGGAAAGCATGAAAGTCTCGAGCAAGATCTACGCCGGCTTCGCGGTGATCATGATCCTGCTCGTCGTGATCAGCGTCGTGGAAACCCTCAGCCTGGAGGGTGCGAACGACAACTTCCAGACCTATCGGTCGATCGCCCGCAGCACCAATGTGGTTGGGCGCGTGCAGGCCAACATGCTGATGACCAGGCTCGAGGTGAAGAACTTCGTGATCTCCGCGACGGAGCAGGCGATCAAGGGGGTCAACGAGAGAATCGTCAAAGTGGAGAAGTTCGTCGAAGAGGCCCAGGCGCTCATCACCGATCCCGAACGGCTGGAGCAGCTCGAATCGATCGGCAAGGGAGCGAAAGAGTACGAGCTGGCGTTCCACGAGGTCACGGCGCTGCAGGCCAAACGCAACGACGTCGTCGAAGGCGTGTTGAATCAGCGCGGGCCGGCCATGGAGAAGGGGCTATCCCAAGTCATGGAGAGTGCCTTCAACGACAGCGACGCCGAGGCCGCCTATCGCGCGGGTGTCGCGCAGAAGCATCTGCTTCTGGCGCGGCTTTACGTCCAGAAGTTCCTGATTCAGAACGACGACGCGTCTTTCGAGCGCTCCGAGAAGGAGTTCGCCCTGATGGCCGAGGCGACGGCGGAGCTGTTGAAGCACCTGCAGAACCCGACGCGCAGGAGGCTGACGAGCGAGGTCCAGGAGAACCAGAAGGTCTATAGCGCCGCCTTCGCGGAGGTCGCCGAGACCATCCGCACCCGCAACGGCCTGATCAAGGGCACGCTCGACCGCATCGGGCCGGAGATCGCGTCGTCCGTCGAGGACATCAAGCTCTCGATCAAGGAGGAGCAGGACCTGCTCGGACCGCGCGCAGTGGCCGAGATCAGCCAGGCGGAGACGACCAGCCTGATCCTTTCTGCGGTCAGCATCGTCTTCGGTACCATTGCCGCCTTCTTCATCGCGCGCATGATCTCCAAGCCGATCACTCGGATGACGGAGGCCATGGGACGCCTCGCCGACCGCGACCTCAGCGTCGAGATCTTCGGCACCGAGCGTAACGACGAGATCGGCCGGATGGCCCAGGCCGTGCAGGTCTTCAAGGACAACGCTCTGGAAATGGAGCGCCTGCAGCAGGCTCAGGAAGAGCAGGAACGAGAAGCCGCGAAGCGGAAGCGCGAGGAGATGGTCCAGTTGGCCAACAGCTTCGAGGCCAGCGTCAGCGGCGTCGTCGACCAGGTCTCCTCGGCCGCCTCGCAG
>JAKSDN010001165.1 GCA_022360075.1 Kiloniellales bacterium
GGCCCTCCCCCTCGAGGGGGGAGGGAGAAAAGAGACGAGGCACGGCTATCGATATCGCCTCCCCCCTCGAGGGGGAGGCCGGCGCGAAGCGCCGGGAGGGGGGCGTCCGCGCAGCGGACCTCAAGAAAGAGCAGCATCGTCATACAAATGACAGGCCGTCGCCTGCCTCGCTCCGACCGCGCGCATGACCGGCTTCTCCAAACCGCAGCGCGCCATCGCCTGCGGACAGCGCGGGTGGAAGCGGCAGCCGCCGGGCGGGTGAATCAGGTTGGGGATCGCGCCCGGGATGCTGGCGAGCGAGGTGGCCGAGCCGTCGAGACGCGGGATCGCGGCGAGCAGGCCTTGGGTGTAGGGATGCTTCGGGCTCTCGAACAACTGTTCGACCGGCGCGTCCTCGACAATGACGCCGGCATACATGACGAGAATGCGCTGGCAGACCGCCGCGACCACGCCCAGGTCATGCGAGATCATGATCAGCGCCATGCCCAGCTTCTCGACCAGCTCGCGTACGAGGTCGAGGATCTGCGCCTGAATGGTGACGTCGAGCGCCGTCGTCGGCTCGTCGGCGATCAGCAGCTTGGGCGAGCCGGCCAGGGCCATGGCGATGAGGATGCGCTGGCGCATACCGCCGGAGAGCTGGTGCGGATAGTTGTCGAGCTGGCTTTCCGGGTTAGGCAGGTGGACCTGGCGCAACAGCGCGGCCGCCTTGTCGCGGATCGCCCGCCGGTCGAGGCGCTCGGCCGCGGGCGCCAGGCGCTGCTTCGCCTTGATCACGTCGATGAGCTGCTGGCCGACCGTGAACAGCGGGTTCAGGTAGGTCATGGGGTCCTGGAAGATCATGGCGATCTCCCGCCCCCGGATGTGGCGGATCGCGGCGGCCTCGGCCGCCGTCAGGTCCGCGCCGTCGAAGGTGACCGAGCCGGACTCGACGCGCGCCGGCGGGCTCGGCATCAGGCCCAGCACCGACTTCACCGTCACCGACTTGCCGCAGCCGGTCTCACCGACGATGCCGACCGCCTCGCCGCGCCCGACCGCGAGGTCGATGTGGTCGAGCACCTGCAGCGTGCCGTCGAAGCTGTCGATGGCCAGGCTGTAGTCGCGGATTTCGAGCAGCGGCGCCGGCATCAGCGGCCCCGGGTCTTGGGGTCGAAGATGTCGCGCAGGCCATCGCCCAGCAGGTTGAAGCCGAGCACGGTGAAGTAGATCGCGAGGCCGGGGAAGACCGAGTACCACCAGAAGTCCGGCAGGTAGTTACGGCCGATCGAGATCATCGCGCCCCACTCCGGATGCGGCGGCTGCGCGCCGAGCCCGATGAAGCCGAGGCTCGCGGCGGCGAGGATCGCCATGCCCATGTCCATGCTGGCCTTGACCACGATCGGCGAGACGCAGTTGGGCAGGATGTGCAGGAAGACGATGCGCGCCCAGCCCGCGCCGACCGCGCGCGCGGCATCGACGAAGGGCTCGGACTTGAGCGCCAGGGTCTTGCTCTCGATCAGGCGCACGTAGCCGGGCCACCAAACCAGGGCTAGCGCCAGGATGGCGTTGAGGATGCCCGGCCCGAGCACGGCGACGACGGCGAGCGCCAGCACCAGGCCCGGCACCGACAGGAAGACGTCGGTCGTGCGCATGATGAGCTCGCGCAGCCAGCCGCCGGCGAAGCCCGCGACGATGCCGAGCGGCACGCCGATCACCATGGCGATGGCGACGACGATGAGGCCGATCTGAAACGAGACCCGGGTGCCGAGCACCACGCGCGTGAAGATGTCGTTGCCGACCTCATCGGTGCCGAACCAGTGGTCGGCGCTCGGCGCCTGCAGCTTGATGTCGAGGTTGACCACGCCGGTCGCGTCCTCCGGATAGGGCACGATCCAGGGCCCGATCACGACCAGCACGAAGAACAGCGCCACCAGCGCGAAGCCGATCATCGAGGAGAGACTGCGCGAGAAAGTGTGGACGTAGAGCCTGAGCGCGCGCAGCGTCGAGTGATGGCGTACGCGCCAGTCGACCTTGGCCTCGGGAAGAACGGTCTCGCGGGTCGCCATGGCTCATCCGGTCTCCCGCAGGCGCGGATCGAGCCAGCCGTAGGCGATGTCGATCAGGAAGTTCGCCAGCATGAAGCTGAGCCCGATCAGCAGCGTGACGCCCATGACCGGCTGGAAATCCGAGTTGACCGCCGACTGCACGGCGTAGAGGCCGATCCCCGGCCAGTCGAAGACGCCCTCGACCAGCACCGTGCCGCCGAGCATCCAGCCGTAGCGCAGGCCGATCATGGCCAGGGTCGGAATCATCGCGTTACGCAGGGCGTAGACCGCGACGATGCGGAACTGCGAGATGCCGTGGGCTCGGGCCGTGACGATGAAGTCCTGGTGCAGGACCTCGATCATCTCGGCCCGGTTGACCCGGATGATGGCCGCCAGGGCCGGTGCGGTCAGGGTGAGGCGACCGGATTCAGGATCGATCCGTTCTCCCATATGCTCGGCAGAATCCCGGGACAGGTCGGCACATACACAGACCGAGACCTGGGCATTCTCACTGGAATATTTGACAGCGTTCTGCACGAGGTTCTCGACCACTTCATAAAGCTGGTCGCGTTCGCCACGAACATGGGTGTCGGCTTCTTCGAGCTGAA
>JAKSDN010000335.1 GCA_022360075.1 Kiloniellales bacterium
CACGCCGCGTCATCTCGGCCGCCGTCTCGGCCAGGAGCAAGTCGGACTCCGCGCCGCGCAGCACGAGCGGGCTGGCGGCGATGGCGTCCCAGACCGGCCAGAGGTTCACGTCCTCGAGCGGTCCCTTCTGGAAGGCCGTTGAGATCGCGGGGTCATGGCGGAGGCGATAGCCGCCTTCCCCATCCGCTTGCACGCTGTGTTCCGTGATCAGAGCCCAGTCGGCATCGCTCAGCGGCCCGAAGGGCGCGTGCACGCTCCTGAAATGGGTATCGGCTTCGGCCAGGTTCGCGAAGCGGTTGTTCTGACCGAGGTAGGTGCCGATGCGCGCCAGGGCCGACTTGGGAATGAAGGGGCCGACGTCGTTGATCACCAGGCGGCGTAGGGGCGATTTCGGCTGCGCGGCGAAGAACATGCCGATCAGCCCACCCATCGAGGTGCCGACCCAGTCGACCGCCTCGACGTCGAGCCGCGCGATGAGCGCGTTGGCGTCGGCCAGGTACTGCGGATAGGCATAGCCGGCCGGATCGGCGAGCCAGTCGCTGCGGCCGCGGCCGACGACATCGGGACAGACGACGCGGCAACCGGCCTCGGCCAGGGCCGCGGCCAGGCGGTCGAAGTCGCGGCCGTTGCGGGTCAGGCCGTGCACGCAGACGACGCAGCGCTCGGCCTTCGCCGGCCCCCACTCGTAGTAGACAAGCTCGTGAAAGCCCCTCGTGGACAGGCCACGCAGGCTGCGCTGTCGCGGCGGCTCGCTTGCTGCCGTCACCGAGGCCCTTCCGGCGGCTCGTCGAAGACCTCGACGAAGGTATGGGGATGAAAGCCGTTGAAGTGCGTGGCCAGGGCGTAGGAGTAGGCCCCGATGCTGTCGATCTCGATCCAGTCGCCCTCGCGCACGTCGGCCGGCAGCGTGAAGCGGACCGGCAACACGTCGAGTGAATCGCAGGTCGGGCCGTTGAGGGTGTAGCTCTCGGTCTCGCCGGAGGGCGTGCCCTGGAGGCGGATCAGACGGGCCGGCAGCTCGAGCTTGGCCTGATGCACCTCGGTCAGGCTGCCGTAGATGCCGTCGTTGATGTAGAGCCGCCGGTCCTTGCGGAGCTGCACCTGGACCAGCAGCGAGCAGCCGGCGGCGACCAGGGCTCGGCCCGGCTCGGCCAGCACCTCGACCGTCGGGGGCAGCGCCAGGGCCTTGATCCCGGCGCGGACCTCGTCGACGAAGTCTTCCAGGGCCGGCGCGGCCAGGTTCGGGTAGGTGACGGGAAAGCCGCCGCCCACGTCGATGCAGACCGGCGTCACGCCCGAGTCCTGGATCACCTGCCCGACGATCTCCAGCGCCCGGCCGTAAGCCTTGGGGTCGCCGCACTGCGAGCCGACGTGAAAGCTGAGGCCGGTCTTCAGGCCGCGCGCATCCGCCGCCTTGATCAGCTCGGCCGCCTCCTCGACGTCGGCGCCGAACTTCTCCGCGAGGTGATAGAAGGTGCCGTCCACCGGCGGCGTGTCGAGACGCACGACGATGGTGAGATCGTCGCCCTCGCACGCCTCGATCACCTTCTCCAGCTCGTTCATGTGATCGACGACGAAGACGCGCACGCCGTAGACGCTGTAGGCCGAGCGGATCACGGCGCGGGCCTTGACCGGGTGCATGAAGTAGCAGTGCGCCCGCTCGTAGGTCTCGGCGATCTGCGCGATCTCGGGCAGCGAGGCGGTGTCGAAGTGGCGCAGCCCGCCCTGGTAGAGCGCGTCCAGCACCAGCGGATGGGGATTGCATTTGACCGCGTAGAGCACGGTGCCGGGGAAGAGCGTGATGAAACGCTCGGCGCTGCGCTTCAGGATCTTCGGGCGCACGCAATGCACCGGGTAGCTCGGCGCGAGGGCCATGGCGACGCTCGCCACGTCCGGAAACTGCCGGGCGTCGTCGTGCGCTTTGAGTCCCTTGCTGACGACGGTCATGCTGGACCCCCTTCTAGCCGGCCCGCACCGGAAACGCGAGGGCGAAGCGCGGCCTGTCTTACGCCGCGAGCCAGCGGCTCCGAACCGACTTGGCCAAGGCGCGCACCTCGGAGCCCATGGTGATCTCGCCGCGCTGCATGTAGGCCTCGTGGTTCTTCTCGATGTCGCCGACGACGTAGCGGTAGTTCACCATGAGGCCGGCCGAACGCTCGAGGCCGTTCTTCGAGGTGTCGCCCAGCCAGTTGATGCGCTCCAGACGCGCGCCGTTGCGCAGGTGGAAGCGCGCCACGGAATCGATCGGCCGGCCGTCGTCGCGCGTGGTCAGGAAGTAGCGGACGCAAAGCCGCATCAAGGCGCCCTTGAGCGCCTCGCGGGTGACCGGGTCGTCCGGCCATTCCGGCTGCTCCAGCACGGCCAGCAGCGCCTCGTGCGGCTGGTCGAGGCCACCGAGGGCCCGGATGCCGCCCTGCTCGTCTTCCGTCACCAGGCTCGCGATCTCGTCCCAGGTGCAAGCCTTCAGCCAGGGGCGAAAACCGGGGATCGGCGACAGCGTGGCGAAGGTCTTGATCTGCGGCAGCTCGCTGGCGAGCTGCTGCACCACGCGCTTGATCAGGTAGTCGCCGAAGCTGATGCCGCGCAGGCCCCTTTGTGTGTTCGAGATTGAATAGAAGATCGCAGTGTCGAACGACTTCGGGTCGGCAGCCGGCGTGTCGGCTTTCAGGAGCGTCTGGACGTTGGCCGCCATGCCCTTGACCAGGGCCACCTCGACGAAGGCCAGCGGCTCGTCGGGCATGCGCGGATGGAACAGGGCGTATAGCCGGCGGTCGGAATCCAGACGCTTGCGCAGATCCTCCCAGGAGGTGATCTCGTGCACGGCCTCGTAATCGATCAGCTTCTCGAGCAGCGAGGCCGGCGAGTCCCAGGTGATGCGCCGCAGGTCGAGGAAGCCGACGTCGAACCAGGATTCCAGAAGCTCGCGCAGATCGCGCTCCAGGCCGGCGAGATAGGGATCGGCGTTGGCTAGACGCAGCAGGTCGGCGCGCAAATCCGCCAGGAACTTGACGCCCTGCGGCAGCACGTTGAACTGGGTGAGGAGCCGCACGCGCGGCGGCGCCAGGGCCCGGCGCAGCTCGTCCTCGGCTTTGAGCTGCTCGGCCCCGGGCTCGCTCTCCAGGTAGGCCCGGGCGCGGCCCTTGACCGCCTCGACATCGACCGCGAAGTCGCGCGCCAGGATCTCGAGGAACTGCAGCCGGCCGGCCTCG